>NZ_JAUBTN010000090.1:0-20002 GCF_036705055.1 Microcoleus sp. CZ3-B2
TCCCCCTCTCCCACTCCCCCCCTCTTTCTTTCTACTCCTTGGATTGGGGCGGCGCTAATAGCTTTAAATCCCCAAACTATTGCCTGGGGGCGGACTGGCGTTTCAGATATGCTGTTAGTCGGCTGTATGTGTTCGGCACTTCTGGCATTTTTCCTCGGTTACACCTTAGAAGAACAGAGAGAAAAAGCAGAATTTTCCACAGTTTCTGCATCGCGATTTCCCAATAAATGGTATCTAACTTGTTACGTACTAATTGCCCTAGCAATTCTGGCTAAGGGGCCTGTGGGAATTGTCATACCAGCGCTGATTATTGGCAGCTTCGGGCTGTATTTGGGAAATTTTCGGCAACTTTGGCGAGAAATGCGTCCGGTGTCTGGAATCTTGATTATTCTGGCGATCGCCCTGCCTTGGTTCGTTCTGGTTATTTTAGCCAACGGTCAAACTTATATTGACAGTTTTTTCGGCTATCACAATTTCCAGCGTTTTACTGAAGTAGTCAACAAGCACTCAGCGCCTTGGTATTTTTACTTTTTTGTAGTGCTGCTTGGTTTTGCACCTTGGTCGATTTATTTGCCGGTGGCGATCGCCCGCACCCGTTTTTGGCAGCGCAGTTACTGGCGCCGTCAACCGCGAAGAGATCAATTAAGTTTATTTGCCCTATTTTGGTTCGGCTGTATCTTTGGCTTTTTCACGATCGCCGTAACCAAATTACCCAGTTACGTATTGCCATTACTGCCCGCCGCTGCCATTTTGGTGACGCTGCTGTGGAGCGATATTATTGCAGGTAACGAACCCAAAAACAGGCCGGGAAAGTTAGAAAAAAAACCGAATTCTTTACCGCGAGGGCTATTAGTCACATACATTTTCAATGTTGTATTTTTACTAATTGTAGCCGGAGCAACTTTCTACTGCTACCACTGGCTGGGAGACGATCCGGCAATGCCCAATTTTCCGCAAGCACTTCAGCAGTCGGGATTGCTGATTGTCGGCGGTGCGATTTGGATAACTGCTGCAGTGGCGATCGCACTTTTGCTCTGGAAGCGTCAACAGCGCTGGATTTTGGTTGCTAACTTCATCGGCTTAGTAGCATTTATCATCTTTGGTCTCACTCCCGTCTACAATTTAGTTGATATCAACCGCCAGTTACCTCTAAGACAGTTGGCGCAGGTTGTTGTGCAACAAAAACTGCCGGGGGAAGAGTTTATTATGGTTGGTTTCTGGAAACCGAGTCTGGTTTTTTATACCGAAGAACCCGTGACTTACTACCGATCTCTCAAAGGGGCGCTTGATTACCTTAAGGACTCTAAAAACCCAACTTCTCCCTCTATTTTGTTGCTGGGATATCCAGAAAAATTTGTGCAATTGGGATTGCAGCCAAATCAATATCAATTGTTGGACAGTCGGGGCGCTTACCAACTTGCCAGGGTTCCGAGAACAGCATTTCGATAGTGGATTGTACTGCGAGTGTGGTGAGCAGATTTATATAATATTTTGCAGGGCAATCCCCCGTGGTTGCCCGTGAATCGGTAGATGGTGCGTCTAGGACTGTAAAAGCTATAATCTACTCAATACCTAAAACCCGAAGCTCGGCGCCGATAATGGTTTCAATTCTCAACAAACCCTCCTCGTTAATCCATGAGATTTGCATTGAAAAGGTCGATCGGTGGAAGTTGTTCAAATTTAGTGAATCGCTGCAACAGCGCAGGTCACAATTGTTAGAGAAGAAGAAGGCCGACCAACTAATGGCAGAAGAGGCAGCGGAACTCGATGCCATTGGGGAATTAGATCGCATCTTTACCCACATCAATGCAATGATGGCGGCTCAAGATGTCGATCGGTGAGCTGACGAGACAGGCGGTTCGAGAAAGAGCGAGCTATTGCTGCGGCAATTGATACTCTGATCAGGTATGATGTTGAAGTTGCGGTACGATTTACTGTAAGGATTCAGGTCAAAAAAACTTAAGTGGCGGCATCTGGTAAAATAAAGGAATGAAAAAGCCCACAGCCACCAGAGAGCAGAAAAAAACCGAGATAGAGCAGTTGAGCCAAGCTGAACTGGTGGAAATGGTACTGGGGCTGCAAAAAATCATTGAAGAATTGCAAGAAAAATTAGCCATTGCTACGGGAAAAAGTCGAACAACCAGTCAAAATTCTTCAATTCCTCCATCAACGGATCTGCTCCAAAAACCAGAGAAAGCAACAGTCAAACCAGAAGCAGACCAAAAAAAGAAACCAGGTGGACAACCAGGTCATCCCGGGAAAACCCGAAAAGGGTTTGGACGAGTAGATAGAACCGAAATTAGCTCACCCGACATCTGTCTCAATTGTGGTAGTAAAGAATTAAGTGAAGTAATTAACATCCACTCTCAGCAAGTAGCAACTCTAGTAGCAAAACCAATTGAAGTCGTCGAATATCAGACACAATCGTGTAAATGCCTAGAATGTGGTGCAGTAGTCAGAGGAGAACCACCCTTGGGAATAGTTCCAGGACAAGACTTGAGCGTTAATCTCCAAGCACTCTTAGTCTGGCTTGGCAATTATGGGCATCTTTCCTACGCCAAGCTGACTGAATTGTTATGGGAACTCGGCAGGATAGAAGTGGGAGTGGGAACACTCCAAAAAACCAATCAACGAGTAGCAGCAGCAGTTAAGCCAGCGCTCAATGCACTGTGGAAATGGGCACCTCTTCAATCAAATGTTCATGTAGATGAAACCCCGTGGTGTGTCATGGGAGTCAAAGAATGGCTATGGACAGCTAGTGGAGAGGGATTCTGTTTATTCCATGCCGCAGATACAAGGGGACGCGTGGAACTAGAAACCATGCTGGGTAAAGAATTTGCTGGCGTCTTAAGCTCAGATGATTTCAGTGTTTATAATGGTGGCACAATCACAGCCCAACAGAAGTGTCTAGCTCATTTACGGCGGCATTTTAAGAAAGTGCTGGGACTTGGGGGAAACAATAATAATGCAGAAGTCGCTCAAATATTTCTGTCATTAATTGATGAAGCTTTTAGCTCCCATGAGGCCTGGCGCAAGACGAAGGATCGACTCACCTACGACTCGTGGGCGCAGGATTTCAAAATACGATTGAATAAAGCCCTTGCTACTTGGTTGAACCAAGTTGGTTATGCAGCAGGTTTGTTGCTCAAATCCTTACGAGATAAGGCTCAACAATGGTGGTATTTTCTGAATGACCCCTCGGTGCCTCCAGATAATAATTTAGCAGAACGTTCTTTACGGCTAGCTGTAACGAAACGGAAAGTGTCTGGTGGCTCTCGTTCGATGAAGCGATTTGAGGAAACGGCTAATCTGCTGAGTGTGATTCAAACCTGTCGTTTTCAAGCTCGTTCAGTAATGGCTTTTTTCCGTGAGGCTCTAGAGGCCCATTCTTGTGACTACTTTCCTATGCCTGACCTCATTCCCTTCTTTCAGACCTGAATCCTTACGATTTACTTAACTTAGAAACATAACTTTGGCGAAAGTGCGGTATGATCTATCAATGAGAGTGTTATTATACTGCTAGTGTGGTATAATTAATACTTATATGGCAAGTTCATACTTTAATCGTAAGAAGTCAAATGTCATACTCATCTCTCGCAAACATAGTATTTGCGGTCGGACGAACAGGAGCAAATGGGGTATCGCTGCTTGGTACAGCAACTCTACTCAATAGTCCTGGAAAGTTTGTTACGGCTGCCCATGTTACTAATAAAGATGAGCAGAATCTAGTCGTGGTTGTAAAACCTGATAATTCGAGCATCAAGGACTATCAAGATACTTCTGATGATCGAGTTCAGATGATACCGGTTCGCATTGAAGCTATTGATCCTTTCACAGATTTGTGTATTTTGTCGGCTGATATTGATTGGTTCTCTAATATATCGATGGGTAGCACAGATCTTCTAAATTTTGGCAGTGTTGTTGATATTTTTGGTTATCCTCACGCAGATCATGGAAGATTGGTACTCACTCATCAACGAACTGAGATAGGTGCCAGAATCTTAATTAAAAATGGAATAGTCAAAACGAAGCATGTCGTCCTCAACACTCAGGCTCGCCCAGGTCAATCTGGAAGCCCTATATTCTCTGCACAAACTACAGTGCTTGTTGCTATCCTGATTGGGTCATATGCTCCGGGTGGTGGAGGTGGTATTTCATTGGGTGGAGTAGATCCGCATACCCTCCATCAGACTACTCATGCGGTCTCTGTTGAGTACGTTAGGGAAATGTTGTAGATATGGAAAATAAATTAGAACAATTATTTCAGGTTGATAAGGAAGAGTGGCTCACAACGCTGCCTAAATACCAACAAATAAGGATCAAGGAGCTAGTGGATTCCACTAACTCTTACGAAGAGGCAGCAAAACAGTGGCTGAATGCAATGCCAGAGAACACATTCCCATTTGGAGCCGAACAAGCGAGAAATCTATTTATTGAAAAAGTCCGGGATGAAATTGAAAAATTCTTAAGCGGCGATGAAAAATACGCTGATAAACACAAACAGCTAGTTTCTTCGTCAGAGGTACTACAAAAAACTCTTGTGAGTTCTGTTTCAGCAGCAATCGCCCCAGTAATAGGTACAGCAGCAGTCTACATCATGCCTGTTGTTGTTCTTGTATTCATGACAATGACTAAGATTGCGGATCAACCCATTGTTATTGCAGGACAGAGTAGCAATGCAGTGTTATTTTCTGAAGCTGACTCGGCATCGGTGCAAGAAACACTGTATCTTCTCTCAGTGCCAGGGATGCGGGAATCGATTCTGGAAGGAATGGCAACGCCGATCGAGGAGTGCGCTAGGGAGTTGGAGTGGTGAATTGGAATCTGGTATATACCAAACAGGCACAGAAAGATGCCAAAAAGCTCGCTTCTAGCAATTTACGAGACAAAGCGCAAGAGTTACTCGACATCATTCAAACCAATCCGTTTCAGAATCCGCCACCCTACGAGAAATTGGTGGGAGATTTGGAAGGTGCATATTCACGGCGAATCAACATTCAGCATCGTCTGGTGTACGAGGTGATTGAGTCCGAGAATACGGTAAGAATTTTGCGGATGTGGACGCATTATGAGTAGTGTTTCTCACAGGTTAAGCAATACAGGAGGATTGCGATCGCCCTTGAGACTGGTAACTAGGCCCACCATACGTGCCATAATCAGCGATATTCTCTGGTATGCGATCGCCCGAAACTATGGATGCGCTAATCGGCAAAAGTTTACAAGGTGGAAAATACACCCTCGAACAAGAACTGGGACGGGGCGGCTTTGGAATTACCTTCCGGGCCAATCACCGGTACTTAGGACAGCCTGTAGTCATTAAAACCCTCAACGAATCTCTGCGGCGCGATCCAAATTTTGCCGAATTCGATCGCAAGTTTCAAGACGAAGCGAGGCGATTGGCATCCTGCGTCCATCCGAATATAGTCCGCGTCAGCGACTTCTTTGTAGAAGACGGACAGCCTTACATGGTAATGGACTACATTGCCGGTCAGAATTTGGGAGAGGTAGTCGGTGGAAACAATCCGCTGCCAGAAAATCTCGCAATTCTCTACATCACTCAAATTGGGGCTGCTTTGAAAGCAGTTCATCAAAAAGGCTTGCTGCATCGAGATGTCAAGCCACAAAACATTCTCCTGCGCCAAGGTACCCAAGAAGTCGTGCTGATCGATTTCGGCATTGCCCGCGAGTTTACAGCAGGTGCAACCCAAAATCACACTAATATGGTGTCCGACGGCTACGCGCCGCCAGAACAGTATTTCGCCCAAGGAAAATATACCCCCGCCACAGATGTTTATGGTCTGGCCGCGACGCTTTATACTCTGCTGACAGCACAAGTGCCAGTGGCTGCAATTCTCCGTACCAGCCAGCCGATGCCTTCACCCCGCGACTTGCGGCCTGAGTTAAGTACGACTGTCAGTCAAGCAGTGATGCGGGGGATGACTGTAGAAGCTCAAAATCGCCCTGGAAGCGTGGATGAGTGGCTGGGTCTGCTGCGCGGGCAGTCGCCGGACACCGGGCCGACGGTGGCGGTGATGCCGGGACATGGCGCTCAGTCGCCTGCAAATGTGAGAACAGCGCCTGCTGTGGTGTCTTCTGGGGGCAGCAACCGCAAGATTTGGTTGATTTTGGGGTTCGTGGCGATCGCCCTGTTAGTTGCAGGTTTGGTCGGTGTTGCTAGGGTTTTCCTCAACCGGCAACCTTCCGAACCCGCACCGGTAGCGAAGGACGATCGCACTTCGGCCCCAGCAGATCCAGACGCGCGCGTCAACCCCGCACCAATTCCCACTTCCACGCCCGCACCGGTTCCGACTCCCAGAGAAACTCCGCCGCCTGCTGCGGAAACTCCAACACCTTTCTCGCCTTCTCCAACACCCGCCCCTTCTCCAACACCCGCCCCTTCTCCAACACCAGCCCCTTCTCCAGAGGCTGTCGAACCCACACCAACAGAAAAACTTGTTGATAAAGAGTTGCCGCCCGATCGATCGCCCGCACCCAGCGACCAACCGACAACCAGCAATCGGAGGAATCCCGCAATCCCCGGATATGCCGTTGGTACGCCAGAAAGTCAGATTTTAGCGGAATTGGGACAACCCACTGACTCTCAAGGTCGGGGCTATTGGCCCAATACTCGCACCGCACTTTACGAAATATTGCCGAACCGAATTACTCTCGGCTACATTTACGATCGCGATTCCGACAAATTAGTGCAAACAGAGGGTTCTTTTGCTCCGTCGGTGGACGATTTGGTAGTCAAAACCGCCTTAAACGGGATGGTGGGCGGCGCAAGCCGGGAGATTTTGCAGGGGTTCCGAGATGTGCAGCAGCGCCGGACAAATCGGTTTACATTTAGGAAGGGTTCGCTCTCAGGTACGATCGAACGCAACGAGCGCGATCGGATTTACATCGGCGTTTGGGACGAAAATTTGCATTAATCCAGGACGATCGACCTAAGTTCGGTGCGTCAGACTGAAATTATCTGCGTCAATCAGTGTTTATCCGCCTGAAATCTGCGGTGAATGTATCGATCGACGACTTGTGCAAAATCCCCAATCCAAAATCCCCAATCCAAAATCTTCAATCCAAAATCGATTGACGTTAAACAAAATCTTCGCTATGATAAGAGAACACGAGGGGCTGTAATGGTTTCGACAGGGTGGCGAAAGCTGCTCCGTGATGCAGGTCGAGAGGGAGTCTACTCTCGCTAATATCGGCTCAAACAAAATAGTAAATGCGAACAACATCGTTCCTTTCGCTCGCAAAGCCGTAGCTGTAGCCTAAAAACTTCTTGAGCTTGGTTTAGAGTGTATGCAGCTTAACTCCGTTAACAGCAGCATAACAACCCCCAACGGATGCCCTAGCTAAACGTTTCTAGTCGTCTAGCCGGGAAAGCAATCACTAGAAAATCCCCCCATTTGGGATAAAGATGGTTCCCGCCCCAAGGATTAGAGGGGATAAACCTGTGAACGATCGGAAGGTAAATACCCATTTTGGACGGCAGTTCGATTCTGCCCAGTTCCATCGCAAAGGTGACGTAAAATCAATGGTTTAAGCCATTTGAAAGGCACTTTACAACATTAAAAGGGCCCAGAGTTAACTCTGGGCCCTTTTGTTTGGGCTAGATCTCGCTCAGAGGACTAAACAACCAGGGGTAGTCCAGAAACCGGGTTTTTGCCAAAATACTTCGTTACAGATGGCAGAAACGCATAAAAACCCGGTTTCTTTGGTATTTATGCCTCTAGCACTAAACAACCACGGGCAGTCAGCCAACAGCCAACAGCCAACAGCCAAAAGTCAACAGCCAACAGCCAACCATCAACCATAAGTTACCGCTCATTAGCCAACCTGGGATCTCAGATAATTAGAACTTTACCCCGTCCGTGCGTTCTGCGGGGCTGTCGGGCGATATACTTATAGGCGGTAAAGCATTAAAAATCTTTACAAAGACCCGCTCCCTAAGCCTGCTCCTACGAAGGACTGGTGAAAAATTATATGGCGATCGCTCATTGATCTGGAAACATGAACCCAGGAATTGACTTACAAGGAAGTTTCGTAGAAGCCCTGATCGATTTGGGCTTACCGGCGGACATCGCCCAAGTGCTTTGGCTACCTTTGCCGATGGTACTGATGGTTGTCGGTGCCGTCTTCGGGGTACTGACAAGCGTCTGGCTGGAGCGGAAAATTTCCGCCGCAGCTCAACAGCGGATCGGCCCGGAATTTATCGGCCCTCTGGGAGTGCTAGCACCCGTTGCCGACGGGCTGAAGTTGGTATTCAAAGAAGACATTGTACCGGCAAAAGCTGACGCGCTGCTGTTCACGCTCGGGCCGGTCATTGTCGTGATTCCAGTGTTTTTGTCCTACTTAATCGTCCCCTTCGGAGAGCATATGCTGATCGCCGACATTGGGACAGCAATATTTCTCTGGATTGCTCTTTCTAGCATTCAGCCGATCGGCTTACTGATGTCGGGCTACGCTTCTAACAACAAATACGCCCTCCTCGGCGGACTCAGAGCAGCCGCTCAATCCCTCAGCTACGAAATTCCTCTAGCTTTGGCAGTATTGGCAGTGGTGATGATGTCCAACAGCCTCAGTACGATCGACATCGTACAGCAACAAGCCGGCTACGGCATCCTCGGCTGGAACGTCTGGCGACAACCCGCCGGTTTCCTAATTTTCTGGATCGCAGCCCTCGCAGAATGCGAACGGTTGCCCTTCGACTTGCCGGAAGCAGAAGAAGAATTGGTAGCAGGATATCAGACTGAGTACACAGGCATGAAATTTGCTCTGTACTACATCGCTTCCTACGTTAACCTCGTCCTTTCTTGCCTGCTAGTAGCAGTTTTGTATCTCGGCGGTTGGGAATCTCCCATTCCTGTCGGAGTCCTCACCAATGCCCTGGGATTGAGCGAAACGACCCCTTGGTTGCAGGTACTTACTGGCTTGCTGGGCATTACCATGACCATGCTGAAAGCCTACTTTTTCCTGTTTCTGGCAATTCTGCTGCGCTGGACTCTGCCACGAGTTCGGATAGACCAATTGCTCAATTTGGGATGGAAGTTTTTGCTTCCCGTTGCTTTAGTTAATTTGCTATTAACCGCAGCTTTGAAGCTTGCCTTTCCCTTTGCTTTTGGCGGTTAATTGATAATAGGTAAAAGGCCCTAGCTAACACAAATTAGCTGTTAACCAATTACCTGTTATCAATTAGTAATTACCAAAAACTCAAGTACAGAGAGAGAACACAATGCTAAAATTCCTCAATCAAGTAGGCGAATACGCCAAAGAAACTCTTCAAGCTGCCAAGTATATCGGTCAAGGGCTATCTGTTACTTTTGACCACATGAGACGTCGGCCGATTACGGTGCAGTATCCTTACGAAAAACTAATTCCTTCGGAACGTTTCCGGGGCAGAATTCATTTTGAATTTGACAAGTGCATCTCCTGCGAAGTCTGCGTTAGGGTGTGTCCGATCAATTTACCTGTGGTGGATTGGGAATTTAACAAAGAAACTAAGAAGAAACAGCTCAAGCACTACAGTATCGATTTCGGCGTGTGTATCTTCTGCGGAAACTGCGTAGAATATTGTCCGACTAATTGTTTGTCGATGACAGAAGAATACGAGTTGGCCGCTTACGAGCGTCACGAGTTGAATTATGATAACGTGGCTCTCGGACGTTTGCCCTACAAGGTTACAGATGATCCGATGGTGACACCCATGCGGGAATTTGCTTATTTGCCGAAAGGTGTCATCGACCCCCACGAAGTTTCCTACACCGATCGCCGCGCAGGTCTCCGTCCAGAGGAAATTGTCGAAAAGTAAGTAATTAGTCATTAGTCAGTAGTCATCAGTCATTAGTGAAATAACCAATGATTAATGACTGCTAGCTAATGAGTGAAAACCAACAATAGAAAACTAATGATTGAGGATTAAAAATTGTGAATCTAGCCGAAGGGGTTCAACTTGTTTCATTTGGCATACTCTCTGTAATGATGATTGCAGGAGCATTAGGAGTAGTTTTATTCTCCAACATCGTTTACTCAGCATTCTTGCTGTGTGGAGTATTTACCAGCATTGCGGGTTTGTACCTGTTGCTAAATGCTGATTTTGTAGCAGCAGCGCAAGTATTGATTTATGTTGGCGCAGTTAACGTCTTAATTTTGTTCGCCATCATGTTGGTAAACAAACGAGAAGACTTCCGCGTAATTTCCAACGCTTGGGTTCGTCAAGTAGCAACGGCAGTGGTTTGTGCTGGTTTGTTTGCGCTTTTGGGTACGATGGTAGTGTCTACTCCTTGGGCGATCGTGCCGATAACAGGAGCACCGGCTGAAAGTTCGATTGTAACGATCGCCAAACACTTCTTCACAGACTACTTGCTACCTTTTGAATTAGCCTCACTGTTTTTGTTGATGGCAATGGTAGGAGCAATTGTCTTAGCCCGCCGCGATTTCTTTGCGGATGAACTGTCAAGCAAACAATCAGAAACACCAGCTTTCAGCTTGCCAGAACGGCCGCGCGAATTAGTTTCAGCAGGTGATGTTTCCTCACCCGAAACAAAGTAATTCGAGGGTGTTTGTGGCGCACCTAATTTTGCGTAGGATTCGCCACAAGCACCTCATGGATTTATGCAAGAAGTCCGATCTGTCTGTTTTGTAGTAATTTTAACTGAAAGCAACTCAAAAAATTTATGCAACTGCAACTCCAGTATTTCCTGTTATTAGCTGCTGCACTTTTCTGCATTGGGATTTACGGTTTAATTACCAGCCGAAATGCAGTGCGGGTGTTGATGTCGATCGAGTTGATGCTAAATGCAGTCAATCTCAACCTGATGGGTTTTTCCAACTATCTTGACCCCGTACAGATTAAAGGTCAAGTATTTACGGTGTTTGTACTCACGGTAGCGGCTGCTGAGGCAGCAGTCGGTTTGGCGATCGTCTTGGCGATTTACCGCAACCGCAATACGGTAGATATGGAAGAGTTTAATTTGCTGAAGTGGTAATTCGTAATTAGTCATTAGTCATTAGTCATCAGTCATTAGTCAACACTTCGGAAAGTTATACTCGTTACCAGGCTAGAGCCTGGTAACGCATATCCGGAGGCTCTGCCTCCCTTTCCCCAAACGAGGCAGAGCCTCTGGATCTAGATTCCTTTCGCTAGAGCCTGGGAACCAGTGAATTAATCAATAGTCATGAGTCATCAGTCATCAGTCATTAGTGACAAAGTAATGCAGATTAAAGACTGATGACTAAGGACTAAGGACTAATAACTAATGACTTCTAGTAATTTCCAGAGTAATTCTGCCGCCGAAGTCAGGGATGGGAGCGGCAGGTTTGGAGAGTTGGAGCTTAACTTTTTCGACTAAAGGTAGTTCTAAAAGCTCTTGGACGATCGCATCTGCTAGCTTTTCTATCAATAAAAACTTAGAGTTTTTGACAAGCTGTTGGATCAGAGTAATTGCACTTCGGTAATCGAGAGTAAGTTTAATATCATCGCTTTTTCCGGCGGGCGACAAATCGAGCCAGAGAGTGACATCCACTTCAAACCACTGCCCCAAAACTTGTTCTTCTGCCAGATAGCCAGTGTAGCCGTAACAGCGAATTCCTGTAAGTTGAATAGAATCCATTTTGCAATAAACTAAAAGTGCGTTGCCTAACCAATTTGTATTAAACCAGATAAAGTTCTCTTTCTCTTCCCTCTCTTTTTTTGCCCTTTTCCTTCTCCCTCTGCGCTCTTTGCGCCCTCTGCGGTTCGATCGCTCTTAATTCTATCTTAAATATCAAAACTGTTCTCCCTTCTCCAATCTATCCAGAAATTTCTCAGCAACTTCATACCATTTCCGCCTGATCGGTGCATCTTCGGGCTTTTCTGTCAATGTACGACCTTGTAATTCTGGATATTTATTGTAAAACAATTCATCTACTTTATTATAAAAAATATCCGGCTCGATATTAAGATTTTTGCGACGCTTGCCAATCTTTTCTTGACGAGCGATTTCTGCATCCAAAGACTTATCTGAAGAAGGCTGCAGGTCTGTAAATTTTGGAATTTCCGGCAATTTGGGGAGACTAAAACCAGATGTAATCGCACTAAAAGCTATAATTCCCGGCAATAAAACTACGCTTAAACTCGCTATTGATTTCCAAGGAATTAACTTAAATTTGCTGGTGTTGCTGTTAACAACTGGATTGTTTTGCACAACAGGAGGGTTAGGGCTGTTGTTGGTAGCTGTTTGAGTGCTGTATTTGAAGGGGCGACCGACAAAGTTCATTGTCACCATTTGGGAGATGATGCTGCCAATTTGGGATAATTTTGGGTCTTTGAGTGCTTCGCGGACTTCTTTTGCGGACTGGTAGCGATCGCCCGGTTGTTCTGCTAGCATCTTATCCAACACTGCGGCTAAATTTGGACTGACTGTGACGCGCGATCGCCAATCCCAAGTTTTGTTATGGATATCGTACAATTTTTGAGGCTTTTTGCCACTTAGCAACACCAAAGCCGTGACGGCTAAAGCGTACAAATCGCTAGCGGGAGTAACTTTTCCCAGTCGCATTTGTTCGGCGGGCGAATAACCTTGTTTGCCGATCGCAGTATCCGATTGTCCCCTAAACTGAAATAGGGCAGTTGCTGCGATTTGCTTGACTGAACCGAAGTCAATTAAAAATGGCAGTTTGTCAGCATTGTGCTGGATGATGTTGTCGGGGGAAACATCGCGGTGAATTAAATTTTTGGAATGAATGTATTCTAAAACGGGTAAAATTTGAAATAGCAGTTGAGTAACTTCAGCTTCGGTAAAATTGTTACCTTGCTGTTGGCGAGATATAAGTATTTGTTCGTAGGTTTCACCGGGGATGTAGTCTTGGACTAAAAATAATGATGGATTACCGCCCAAATCGGTGCGAAGCAGTTCTCGAAAGCGGGGAATTTGCGGGTGTTGGAGGTTGTAAAGCATATTCGCTTCGCGATCGAACAATTCGGCCGCTTTGGGGCTTTGAACAACCGGGGAAAATTCTTTGAGCACGCATTGTTCGCCGTAGCGGTTGATATCTTCTGCGAGGTAAGTGCGCCCGAAGCCGCCGCGGCCCAATTCGCGGATGATGCGGTAGCGTTTTTCGAGGGTGGAACCAGGGGCGAGGAGGGATGAGTTTGACATAAACAACGGTGGATTGTTCGAGTTGAGGAGTCCCGGAGCACAGTATAGCTTATTTCAGCTAAGTTTGGTTGAATGGGAGGGCGATCGATCCTGCAATATCAATGCTCTCTTCAATAGTTTTATCGATCGTTTCATGATGTAGACTCATCATCATCATCACTTGACTCTGACACATTTTCTTCCTGTTGTTGCTGTGACTCCATAAGCTCTGCAAGCAATTGCTTTAAATTCTTGTCAGGAGGACGCTTGGGAAACTCACTGTGTGTATATATCCATGTAAGCTTTATTACGCTTTGAGTACGATCGACCAAGTACATAAGTCTTCCCTGACGCGCGGCACCCTGTAAATTTGGCATATCAAAATAATATTTTCGGAATTCCCATTCTTCCGGTTTGCTCAAACTTCCGGGAAATTTTTCAGCGAAAGAATCAGGAATAAAAGGATTGCTACTTAAATTTTTGATGATTTGTGCCACAAAATCCTGAAAAACTTTCTTAGCTTTCTCACCTTTATAATGACGCTTCAGAAGCTCTTTGTAGGAACGCTTAAATTTATCAGATGGATTAATCCGAAACACTGCTCAGCCACTCACAAAACTCATCGGGTGTCATTGCAGGACTATCGCCCGATTTAGCCAAAGCTTCCTGCACTACTTCAGCCATTGTTTGCTCGTAATCAGGGTGCTCTCTTTCGATCGCTCCAAGTACAGCATTTTTTAGACGAATTAAGGCGTTGAAGTAGTCAGTCAGAACATCAGTTTCACCACAGATTAACATCCAAGCTAGCGACAGCCTTGTTCTCAAAGAAGCAAAAAAACCTTGATTACCATCTTGATTGATAATTGAGGCATAAATCAGAGCTTTCAGCAACTCACGCTCCGCATCTGAAAAATCTTCCCATTTATTCTCTACTGCTGTTGCTAGAGCCTCTGTGTTTTGGGCGATCGATCGCAACCTTGACTGACTTACTGTATCCGGTTGGGATATTTGCCTAATTTCATAGGGGTTAATGGTAATTGCAGCAGACATTTTTTGCCTCCGGGCACGATTGCGAAGGGTATAGATTCAGTATAGCAGTGCGATCGATAATTTGTGAATGGGCAAATCGCTATCTGGACGATCGCACTATTGTATCTTACAAGTCCCGATGAGTAAATTCCCGAGCATCTTTCCCGACATAACTCGCAGCAATATGACCATCTCCAACAACTCGATACTTATAGGTAATCAAACCCTCTAAACCAACAGGCCCGCGAGGCGGCATTTGCTGCGTGCTAATCCCCACTTCTGCACCGAAACCGTAGCGGAAACCGTCAGCAAATCGAGTCGAACAATTGTGATAAACTCCAGCCGCATCGACTGCATTTAAAAAAGTTTCGGCGGCTTCGCTATCTTCGGTAACAATCACATCTGTATGTCGGGAACCGTAGGTGTTGATGTGATTAATTGCCTCTTCCACAGAATCTACTATTTTGATTGATAAAATCAAATCGCTGTATTCTGTAGACCAATCTGCTTCTGTCGCTTCGGCAATATTTTCTAAGATGCGGCGAGTTGGTTCGTCTCCCCGCAATTCGACTTTTTTGTGCTGCAAAGCTTCCGCAACTGCGGGCAGGAAAATGGGGGCGAGATCCTTGTGAACTAACATAGTTTCAATGGCATTGCAGGCGGCTGGATATTGAGTTTTGGCATCTACAGAAATCTCTACAGCTTTCTGAATATCCGCTGCTTTGTCTGCGTACAAATGACAAATCCCATCGGCGTGTCCCAACACGGGAATCCGGGTATTTTCCTGCACGAACCGCACGAAGGAATTAGAACCTCTGGGAATAATTAAATCTACGTATTCATCCATTTTCAGCAGTTCGATTGTTTCTTCCCGCGTGGTGAGCAACTGTACGGCTGCGGGATTAACCGCTGTTTCTGCTAATGCTTGATGGATGACTTTTGTCAAGATTTCGCAGGAACGAACTGCTTCTTTGCCGCCTTTGAGAATAACTCCGTTACCCGATTTGATTGCCAAGGATACTATCTGAATTAAGGCTTCTGGACGCGCTTCAAAAATAATGCCCAAAACACCCAAAGGACAGGTTACGCGCTTTAGGATTAATCCTGTGTCCAATTCGCGGTGGATTTGCACGGCACCGATGGGATCGGGGAGTTTGGCAACATCTCGCACGCCTGCGATCGCACTTTTCAACTTGCTCTCATCCAACTTCAGGCGATCGTACAGCGGTTTAGCAATTCCATCCGCCTGGGCCGCCTTGCAGTCAGCAGCATTCGCCGCTAGAATATCCGCAGCAGCAGCTTCTAAAGCTTTAGCAACAGCCTCAATCGCTTGATTTTTGAGATTGGCGGACAAAACTGCCAATTTTCTAGCAGATGCGCGCGTTTTTTGGGCAATTTCAATAATCGACATAGCAGTAAGTTTTAAATAGTTTTCGGTTTTGAGTTGAGAATTGAATCCCCACAAATAAATTTAGCGGGCGGTTTTCACTCTTAAAAAAACAGACGAAATTATATATTTTTGTTGAGACTCCTTACCGCGATCCGTACTGACAGGTTAAAACAGTGAAGTATAGATAAAATCCCACGGCGATTACCATTTGTCAATAACCTTTGGAGATTATTATGCCATCTCAAGCTCCTTTACGCAAGGCAGGGCGATCGCCCAAAGCCGGTGTTAAACTTATACAGAAAACTGGCGGAAACCTCGTTTTAGCTTCCGGCGTCACCATCACCATGTTATTTGGTATGGTGTTGGCGCTATCCTTAGCCTCAGTTTTGATTATCAACAGTCCCGATCCAGTCACCGGATTGGCGATCGCACTTCCGATGACCCTAATTTTTAACATCGCAGCTTTTTTTCTATCGCCTTACTTGATGGACTTAACCCAAAATTGGCTTTACAATACTCGCTGGGTTTCCCTAGCAGAAATTGAAAACCTCAGTCCCGAAACAGCGAAAGTTATTAAGAAGGTTTGCAAACAGAAAAAACTGACTCAGCCACGGTTAGGAATTATCGACGACCAAAACCCCACTGCTTTTACCTACGGTTCCTTTCCTAACAGCGCTCGCTTAGTCGTCAGTCAAGGTCTTTTCACCTATTTAGACGACGATGAAATTGCCACTGTTTACGCCCACGAACTCGGTCACATCGTCCACTGGGACTTTGCAGTCATGACCTTAGCTTCGACTTTAGTGCAGATTACTTACTTAATTTATACATTTGCCAGACGCATGGGTCGAAATGGAGGCGACAAAGCTAAAGATTTGGCAGGTAATGTAGCTGCTGTTGCTTATTTGTTTTATATTGCAGGCACTTATTTATTGCTGTATTTGTCGAGAACGCGAGAATATTTTGCCGACCATTTTGCCGCTGAAACTACCGGAAACCCCAACGCTTTATCCCGCGCTTTGGTAAAAATTGCTTACGGTATTTTGGAAGAAGGACAAAGAGGAACGGAACCCAGCCGCTTATTAGAAGGAACTCGCGCTTTAGGCATTTACGATGCCAAAGCTGCAACTTCTACTGGTACTGCTTACCGGATTGCGTCGGAACCCGAAAAAATTGGGCGAGTGTTTCTGTGGGATATGTTTAATCCTTGGGCTTGGTGGATGGAGTTGAATTCAACTCACCCGCTAACTGGTAAGCGAGTTCGCGCTTTGAGCAATTACGCAGAACAATTGGGCTTGAATATTGAGTTTGATATGGGCAGAATTGTCGGGGAATGCCGCAATTTGAGCAAGCGGAAATTGTACGGCAATTTTGTGTTCGATTTGCTGCTGTACAGTGCGGAAACTCTGGGCTTGGCGGTGGGTTTTGCGATCGGCATTTCGCTGTCTGCTGCGAATCCGATGATGATAGTTGCTTGTCCTTTGATCGGTTTGGGTGCGGGAATTTTGCTCAAAGCTTTGGTAATGTTCCCCAATTACGCACAAGCAGAACAATTGGATGTTTTAACCTTAATGTCTGACCCCTATGCAAGTCCTTTGCGCGGTCAACCTGCGAAACTGCAAGGCGAATTAATTGGTCGCGGCGATGCGGGTTATGCGTTCGGTTCCGATCTAAAATTGCAAGACAAAACGGGAATGATTTATCTGCGCTATGCTTCTCGTTTTGGGCCGATTGGTAATTTTTTGTTTGGGATGAAACGGGTTAAAAGTTTGATTGGTATGGATGTTAGCGCTTTGGGTTGGTTCCGCCGGGGTGTCGCGCCTTGGATGGATTTGATTCGGGTTGAAAGCGATAGCGGTACGACGGTTAGCAGTTATCACCGTTTCTGGTCTTTTGTGATGGGGATTGGTGCGATCGCGATCGGTATTGCTTCTCTATTCGTGTCATTTCCAGCTTAAAAATATAAAGGATACTCCCAGACACAAAAACTCGATCTGTAGGCTGTGCAACGCGCACCTTACCATTTTTTTCTTTGAAAGTTTGTAACTGGTTGCTGTGGAAGAGTCTGGGAACCCATCTAATATCAAATCCGGTAGCATCGGAATGATTCAGATATATATCCTCTCCCTCTGTGTACTCTGTGTACTAATAAGGTTAAATCACCTGACGATGCAAGCGGAAACGATATAACCGCCGGAAAAATGATTGTTAGCGGGCGATTTTCTGTTTTTTTGAGGGGTAATTGACCAGATAAGCTGTTGTGCAAATAAACATTGTATATTTCGACGATCGATCAAAAATCTTCTCCCTCTCTCCCCCTCTCCCCCTCTCCCCCTCTCCCCCTCAATCACAATACACAATCTAGATGCACAACAGCTTATGATATAGTTCTACTTTTGAGAATCAGTTATTCCGAATCTCAAATCTCAAATCTCAAATCTTAAATGGTATTAATAGCCCGCTTGCACAAGTTTCTGACGGCGACTGTGGATGAAAAATCCCGATCGCGCACAATATTTTGGTTGACCCTGAGCTTGACATTTGCCGCAATTTATGGTTTCTTAGGTATCGAGCAAGCATTCAGCGCCGAGTATGTGGTGCAAGACGATGCGAGGCAGCACGTTTTCTGGATGATGCGGTTTGTCGATCGAGAATTATTCCCCAAGGATTTCATCGCTAACTACTTTCTATCTGTCGCCCCCGCAGGATACAGCACGCTCTACAAAATAGCAGCAACAATTGGCATTCACCCGCTATTATTGCACAAAATATTGCCACTATTTCTCGGCTTAATTTCGACTTATTTCTGCTTTGGGCTTTGCCTAGAAATGCTGCCGGTGCCGCTGACTGGATTTATCGCATCTTTGCTGTTAAATCAGCATATGTGGATGACTGACGATTTGGCTTCCACAACGCCAAGAGCTTTTATCTACCCGATATTTCTCTGTTTTTTATATTACTTATCCCGGAATTCGTTGCTGCCATGTTTGGGGGCGATAGCCCTAATCGGACTATTTTACCCACCTTACGCCTTGGTGGCTGCGGGAATTTTAGTTTTGCGGCTGCTAAGCTGGGAAAACGGCCGTTTGTGCTTGTCGGGCGATCGCGCAAATCAGCTATTTTGTGCTACTGGTTTGGGAATAATCTTTTTAGTAATGCTGCCCTATGTCTTAGATAAATCAGAATTTGGCCCGACTTATACCGCAGCCGAAGCCAAGAAAATGGGAGTATTTGCACCAGACGGCAGAAATGCTTTCTTTCGTCCAAATCCGGTAGATTATTGGCTGACTGGTAGGGGTAGCGGGATGTTTCCCAAGTCGCTGTTTACGCCTGTAACTCACTGTGTGGGGCTGTTATTTCCGCTGCTGCTGTTTTGGCGATCTGCCTTTCCCTTAGCGAGTCGCATTAGTAGCAAAATCTGGCTGTTACTTCAGCTATTTCTAGCATCCTCCGTGATGTTTTTAGCGGCTCACGCCACCATTTTTAAGCTTTATCAGCCTGGACGATATACTGCCTACAGCTTGCGATTTATTATCGTGTCGCTAACTGCGATCGTCCTAACGTTAATTATCGATGGAATCTGCCATTGGGCATCAAGAACCGAAACAACATTTCAATTCAAAAATTTAGTTGTACTAATTACCACAGCCATAATACTTGTTGCCGTTGTTTTTTATCCCTGTTTTGTTCAAGACTTTCCGATAGTTGGGTATATAGAAGGTAAAATGCCCAGTTTGTACAATTTTTTTCAGCAACAACCTAAAAATATCCTGATTGCTTCAATCGCCTCCGAAGCCGACAACATACCGACGTTTAGCCAGCGTTCTGTTTTGGTGGCAAAGGAATATTCAGTGCCGTATCAAAAAGGCTACTACAGCAGATTTCAGCAGCGAGTTAGCGATTTAATTCGCGCTCAATATACGGAAAATCCGGCTGTTTTGCAAAATTTTATTAACAGCTACGGAATTGATTTTTGGATGCTCACTCGTAATGCTTTGACTCTCGAGTATGTAGAAGATTACGGCTGGATGGATGACTTTGATGGGACAGCGGAGGCGATGCTTGCTCTCAAACAAGGGAAAATTCCCGCACTAGCTCCAGCAATGACAAGTTGTGCTGTTTTTCAAAATGAAACTGTAGTAGTTTTGGAGGCATCATGTATTGTGAGAGCGTCTAAAAAATGAGTTTATATGGTGATAGTGTCCAAGGCAAAATCGAGTAAGAATAATTGCATTAAATGAGTTTATGATATTAAAATAAATTGGCGTTTATCTCTATCCACCTGCATTATGTCTGCGGTTACTCTATCAATCAAATATTTGTTCAATTTTATCTAAGATCGTGTCCGGTTGATTGACTGCAAACTGTTTTTGGTAATCGATCGCACCTGACGGGGTGACAACCCCGTTAAAACCCATAGCTAACAAAGGTTTGACCGATTTATGGTAAAAAAAGATGGGGT
>NZ_JAUBTN010000091.1:0-19948 GCF_036705055.1 Microcoleus sp. CZ3-B2
GTTTTTAAGCAACAGCTTGCCTGAGATTCAAAGGTGGCTACTTTTAGCTACGCTTATTTTTTAGTCTAAACTACAGTGATTATGCTCGCGATTTGTCGAATTTTGAAACAGTTGCCTAAGAAGTTTAAGATTGTTTATTGACAATGCGTTCCTAAGTCTATTATTCAAATCCTTCGCGATAACGAACATGAAGTTTTTGTATTGGGAGATTACATTCCAATTGAATCTCCAGATACTATTGTCATTGCCAAAGCTCAGGAATTAAATACCATACTTGTTTCTCTCAATGGAGAATTCGCAGATATTGTGACTTATCCGCCAAGTTCATATCAAGGAATCATTTCTCTTCAATTGAGAAATCACCCGGAAATAATTCCTCAGTTGATGCCAAGGCTAACAGAATACTTATCATTGCACGATAGTGAGGAGCATTATCGAGGTAAATTACTACTGGTAGAAGTTTAGAGAATTCGCATTCGAGAGTAAAAAATGATAGCGAGATCCCTTTTTTCCCGAAATAACTAAAAGGGATCTCGGCTTTCTCATCCCGAATCCCAAAGTGCGATCGCCCTTATCGAACTTTTATTCCCCTCACATTCCTAAGCAACTGCAAGTTCATATTACAGAACTAAAATTTCATCTGCTTTCAAAATAGCCATAGCATATTCAATCCCTTAACTATCAGACAACTCCACTAAATACTGACCTTTTTTTCTGTATCATACACTTCAACAACAGTTCCCACAAGTCCTACTGGTAAACTAGAAAGCAATTCTCTGGACGGGTAAAGCAATGATTTATCGCTTCACTTACCCGCCCCAAACTAACATTCACGCCCTACTTATACCTTAACTTCCCCCCGCTAAACTCAGAAGCAACAATCATCGAGCCAATCCCTGCATCCGTGAATATTTCTTGCAGCAAAGCATGAGGAATTCGCCCGTCAATAATGTGAGCGCCCTTCACACCCTGAGCCAAACTTCGCACACAACAATTAACCTTCGGAATCATCCCCCCAGACACAACTCCCGACTCAACTAACTGTCTCGCTTCTTGAATATCCAACTTAGCAATCAGACTCTCCGGCTTGTGATAATCCTCCAAAATTCCCGCAGTATCAGTCATCAAAATCAATTTTTCTGCTCCCAAACCAGCGGCAATTTCCCCAGCCACTGTGTCAGCATTAATGTTGTAAGATTGACCGAACTGATCCGCCGCCACGCTCGACACCACCGGAATATAACCGCTGTTCACCAAAGACTCCAAAATATTGACTTCCACGCCGCTAACTTCACCAACAAACCCAATTCCCTCGCGGCCATCTGGACGAGCTTGAATCAGATTCGCATCCTTGCCGCACAATCCCACTGCTTTGCCGCCAGCTTGGTTGATTAACGAAACAATTTCCTTATTTACTTTCCCCACCAAAACCATTTCTACGACTTCCATTGTCGCTGCATCAGTTACTCGCAAACCATCCTTAAATTGGGGCTCAATTCCCAATTTTTCCAGCCAAATATTAATTTCCGGGCCGCCGCCGTGAACGACAACCGGACGCATCCCCACACAAGCTAGGAGCACAATATCCCGAACTACTTTGTCTTTGAGAGTGCTATCTTTCATCGCCGCACCGCCATATTTGACTACAATTGTGCGGCCGGCAAAGTTTTGAATGTAAGGCAGTGCTTCGGAAAGCACCTCTACTCGATTAGTGTCTGGATTCCTAACAAAATCGCTTTGTTTGAGCATGGGTAATTTACAAAAGACTAAAAACTTAATTCTAAACTTTAATGGCTAAAGCAAATATCAACAGCTACAAAAATCACTTTTTCCCTGGAATTTATCGACGATTGGCCCGATCGCCCTTTTTGAGAGCTATCCTCATAATTATCATAGGTTTTTTTAATGATATAGCTTGAAATTTTGTCTTATAACTTATAAAATTCTTGGTAAAGTCAAGAAATGTATTGTTATCCTTGATTTACTTAACCTTATATGTTAACTGCTGTCGCCCCCAATTCCGAAAACCCTCAGTACACGCTACCATCAGAGGCTGACTCGTCCCCCCGAATGACGGTATTTTGCGATTTAGACGGGCCGATTGTCGATGTGTCCGATCGCTACTACAGCACTTACAAACAGGGATTAGCCGACACTCAAGCAGCCTGTAGCGAGCGAGGAATCAGCCTCAACCTGCAAATCCTCAGCAAACAGCAGTTTTGGCAAATGAAACAAAATCGAGTCCCCGATGCTGAAATAGCCAAATCTTCCGGCTTGTCGGGAGCAGAAATTCAGGTTTTTCTCGGATGCGTGAGTCGGATTGTCAATCAGCCAGACTTGTTGCACCTAGATCGCCTTCAGCCGGGAGTGCAATGGGCGATCGCGCTTTTGCACTCCCGCGGCGTGCGACTTATTTTAGTCACCCTGCGGCCGAGACATCAAGCCGTTCAACTGTTGCAAAATTACGGTTTAGCCAGACTGTTTACCAGCATTCGCGGCACTCAAATGCCGGATGCTGCCTACCACAACTATACAGCCTTAAAAACCGAATTGTTAGCTGAAGTTGCCGAAGAATTTGAGTCATCTCTCGGTTCGGCTTGGATGATCGGAGATACCGAAGCAGATATCCTCGCGGGACAAGCATTGGGAATACCTACAATTGCCGTTACCTGCGGCATTCGCAGCCGCCATCAACTGCAAAAACACCAGCCTAATTTCATTCTCAGCGACTTGATTATTGCCGTTCATCACTTATTAGGAGCGGCCCCAAAGGCGATCGTTGAGTGACAACAGTTGACTGTTGACTGTTGACTGTTAACTGTTAACTGTTGACTGTTGACTGTTGACTGTTATTTGTTAGTTGTTATTGGGAATTGAGAAGTGGGCGGAGCGAAGCGGAGGGATTGGGAATTCGTAGCAAGTAACCAATAACCAATAACCAATAACCAATAACCAATGACTAATGACTAATGACTAATGACTACTGACTACTAACTACTGACTACTGACTAACTAAGATTTTTCTAAACTCCTAGTCATTTCCCACAAGTGATTGAGGGGAAAATAAATCACCGGAGCCCAAAGACTGCTGAGAATAGCAGAACACAAAGCCACTCGCTGGTGATCGCTCCAAATTTCTACTAAAGCCCGATCGCCCACAGCCAAAAATTGCAGCCCCATCACCGTTTCCGCCACCACCGCCATCCCAAACACAATTAGCGCGATCGGAATCGGATCTCTCTCCACAATATCCGCCGGAATCGACCAGGTTTTGAGCAAAACAACCGTTAAGACTCCTACAATAACTAGACTCACAGCGTGGCTAGGATGAGGAGCAGTCATCGCATCTTGAAGAAACCCCAAAACCACGCCCATGCTAGCGGCTCCCCAAACTGTACGTTTCCGCTTAATACTCCAAGCTACCAACCAAATTAACAGCCAGTTAGGGCTAATTCCCAGCAATTCCATTCCCGGCATCCGAGTGGGCAATATTAGTAAGCACAGCAGTACAGAAACAAATGTAACGCCAAAGTTGAGAAATTTGCGCGATCGCCCAAACATTCTAGATAAAGCCTTCATTACTGCTTTTCTCCCCCATTCGGCGCAGAAGATTCACCAGCAGCATTCTTTTGTTCAACTTCCTTAGAGTGAGGGTAAATCACCGCCCATTCCAGAGAATTCATCGGTGCAGAAAACTCAACAACAGCTTCAGGAGCCGGAGTTTTATTCATATCCACGGAAACGATTTTTCCCACCGGCAAACCAGCAGGGAACAACTGACTGAAAGAAGAAGTTGAAACCACATCCCCAGGCTTGACATTGGGAACATTATCAAAAAACTCCATTACAGCCTGATTTCCGCCTTTACCCCGCATAAAACCCATGTTGCGACTGCGAGTAATTCCCACACCCAATTGACTCGTAGGATCGCTGACTAAAAGCACCAAGCTAGTATTACGAGTAACGCTGACAACCCGACCTACCAAACCGCCAGGGCCCATCACAGTAAAATCTGTTTTTATGCCATCATTACTGCCGCGTCCCAAAGTAATTTGCTGCCACCAGTGGTCAGCGCTGCGGCCGACAATAGGAGCGACAATTCCTTTAGGTTTCTTAGCAGAAACATAACCTAAAAGATCTTTTAGTTTTTGATTTTGAGCTTCCGATTCTAATAGCCGCGCTTGCAATTCTTGAGTCCGCGCCGAGATGAGTTGCTCTTGTCCCGAGCCGTTGGCTTGAAAAGGACGAGACACCCAATTGTAAACTTCAAACAGTGGAGCACCTTGTGTTTGTCTAACTCCCCAAGCAGCAGTTACAGCTAAACCTAAAAGAGCTATTGGTAGACGCAGATCCCACCACCTGCGGATTGTGTTTTTTAGCATAATCTCAGTAATGTAAAATTGTTATGTCAGGATTTTAGATTTGAGATGGCAGCCCTATTTCTAAATCCAAAATCCCAAATTTGTTAACTACATATTGCGCGACGACTGCCCGCTGAAAACCCGTTCCAACTGTTTATTTTCCAAGACCCTACCAGTGCCCAAAACCACGCAGCACAGGGGATCGGCTGCCACGTGAGTGACAATTCCTGTTTCGTGACTGATCAGAGTATCTAAACCTTTCATCAGCGCCCCGCCGCCGGCCAGCATAATTCCCCTGTCAATAATATCTGCTGCTAATTCTGGGGGAGTGCGTTCCAAAGTACGCTTGACAGCTTCCACAATTACTGAAAGCGGTTCCGACATACTTTCGCGAATTTCTGGGCCTTTGATCGTAACAGTTCGCGGCAGACCGGAGAGCAAGTGCAAGCCCCGCACTTCCATAATTACGTCGTCATCCTCAGTCGTCGGATATGCAGAGCCCACTTGAATTTTAATTTCTTCAGCAGTGCGTTCGCCGATGACCAAATTGTGAACTTTTTTCATGTATTGGACGATCGACTCATTGAGTTCGTCACCCGCTACCCGCACAGACTCGCTGATTACCGTACCTTGCAAGCTCAAAACCGCAACTTCCGTCGTACCCCCGCCGATATCTATAATCATATTGCCAGTCGCCTCAGCAACAGGCAGTCCGGCCCCGATCGCCGCAGCGATAGGTTCATCAATTAAACGTACTTCTCTAGCACCGGCCTGAGTTGCCGCCTCAATGACAGCACGCCTCTCCACTCCGGTGACACCGCTGGGGATGCCAATAATTATCCGGGGCGAAACGATGGTTCGCCCTTCGTGAACCCTGCGGATAAAAGTCTTGAGCATGAGTTCGGCAGTATCGAAGTCTGCGATTACCCCGTCGCGCAGCGGGCGCAGTGCTATGACATTCCCTGGCGTGCGCCCGAGCATTTTTTTAGCATCTTCTCCGACAGCCAGCGGTATTTTTAAGTCTTGGTCGATCGCCACTACAGACGGTTCTTGCAGAACAATACCTTTGCCGGATACATAAACGAGCGTGTTAGCAGTACCGAGGTCGATACCCATATCTCTAGATAAGGAAAATCGATTGAGAAGACCCACTGATTTGTACCCCCCCCCAAACTAAAATACTAATGTGTGCAATAATGTTGTTACAAAAGTGTAACCGAGGTGGATTCTATTACGTTTTTCATTCTGAGTCTAGTCAGAAACGTACATTGTCGATCGCGAGTTGAGTGAAGACTCGCCAATCATCCACAATCAATATGTTCTGGTAAGTGGGTGTAAAATCAGGATGAAGCCCTGATTCGCGCTGTTACAAGTTAAGCTGGCAGACGATCGCGAGTCCAGGAGAGTTTAACTACACCACCAATCGAGCACATTCCCGAAAAAGTTTATGAGTCTTAATGTTGTGACTTTAGTAGGCCGCGTCGGCGGCGACCCGGACGTAAAATATTTTGAGTCGGGTACAGTTAAGTGCAAGTTGACGCTGGCAGTGAGAAGACGATCGCGCAATAACGACGAACCAGACTGGTTTACTCTAGAAATCTGGGGCAAAACAGCGCAGATTGCTGCTGATTACGTTCGCAAAGGCGCTCAAATTGGGGTGACAGGCTCTTTGAAGTTCGATCGCTGGCAAGATCGCAGTACAGGAGCTAATCGCTCAATGCCAGTAATTAGAGTAGACCAGTTAGACTTGCTGGGTTCCAAGCGCGACAACGAGTCGGGTATGTCGCAACAAAACAGCGAATTCTAGTGTTTGAGGAATTTGGCAACTAATATTTGTGAATTGGGTGGCGGCTGGTGACTTCCGAAAAGTTAGAAATTGTTCAAACAGAGTATCAAGCTGGCCGAGTAGCTTTTGAGAGCGGCCGCTACGCTCGATCCGTCGAGAGTTTAGAAACAGCGATGGGTTTGGTCGATCGCAATTCCCCGTTGGGCGGCGAAGTGCAGATGTGGCTGGTGACGGCCTACGAAGCCTCTGGCGATACAGAAAGGGCGATCGACCTTTGCCGCAAACTCACCCGCCATCCCCGCCAAGAAACCCGCCAGCAAGCCAAGCGCTTGCTATTCATACTCGAAGCCCCCAAACTCACCATCCCTCCCGAATGGATGGTGAAAATCCCCGATTTAGCAGCTTTGGATGAAAATCAATCAATCAGTTTTCAGGCCAATCCCAAGGCTGATATCAAGTACGCCAAACCCAAATTAGTTGCACCGGAACCTGTTGATTTGAGCCAGGTTAATACGAAAGATAATCAGTTTATTTGGGTGGCATTAATTGCAACAATTATAATTTTTTGCTCTTTAGTATGGCTAAGTTAGGCTAACTTCTACTTAATGTAAACAACCCTAAGCCAGCCACGCTTAGCGCATTTCAATACTTGACAATCGTTTACATAGTTGCTTTTTACAGGGCCTATCTACTTAAACGGTGAAAAAATATTCATTTCCAACCCTTAGCAAGGGGTTGCTATTGCTGAGTGTAAAAAATTGTATCAAAATTCAGCATTTCCGATCGTCCATGACAAAATAGGCAGCAACAGTTCGATCTATCGCTCAGGGTTATTTTTTGTCCCGTAATGGCAACATTACTTGCCAAAGCTTCTTAAGGATGCCATTATCACCTGGACTTTTCAAAAAAATTCCCCTACAAATACTACTAATTGTTCCATTTGTTGTCCAAACAGTTGGAGCAGTGGCTGTTGTTGGTTATCTTTCCTATAGAAACGGTCAAAAAGCAGTAAATGATGTAGCTACTCAGTTGCGGAATGATACTAGCGATCGCATCAAGGAAAATCTAACTTATTTGGTGGCTATTCCTTTTCAATGCTTTGAAAACTATGATACAGCCCTGAGCCAAAACCGCATCGATCTTAATAATGGGAGAGACGTAGAGAAGTTTCTATGGGGACAACTCCCTGCCTTTCCCCTTGTTGCTGCCGCAGCTTTTGTTACCCCCAATCAAGAGTTTTTTGCTGGTGAGCGGCAGGATGATGGCGCGATCGTCATCCGTACTTCGGAGGTAGAAAATAACCACACTTTGACTACCTATACCGCCAGTCCAGAAGGGGAACGCCGAGAAATTATCAACGCCGGGAAACCTAACTTTGACCCCCGCAACCGCCCCTACTATAAAATTCCAGTCCAGCAAAAACAAGCTGTTTGGGCAAAACTGTATCCTCACATTACAGGTAAATACCTATATATTGCGGCGGGCAAACCCATATATACCCAGACTGGAGATCTCCAAGGAGTGTGGATGACCAGCTTAAATCTAATAATGTTTGGGGATTTTTTAAGCCAACTCAAAATCGGTAAAACTGGGCAAAGTTTTATTCTGGAACGTTCTGGAGAAATGATTGCCACCTCTACAGGGGAAAAGCCCTTTCAATATTACCCAGACAAGGTTGTCCAACTGCCAGAGCAACGAATTGAACGACTCAAGGTTGTCAATAGTAGCAATGTCATCACCCAAAAAGCAAGTCAAGCTTTACTAGAGCAGTTTCAGGATTTTCAAAATATCTATGCACCTCATCAACTGAAATTTGCCGTCGATGGTAAAAATTATTTTGTCCGAGTCGATCCTTTTCGAGATGGTAAAGGTATTGACTGGTTGGTGGTGGTCACTATTCCAGAAGCAGACTTTATGAATCAGATTTATGCCAATACTCAGACTACAATCCTGCTCTGTTTAGCAACTTTGATTTTGGCAATTTTGTTGGGTATTCTGACCGCTCGCCGGATTATCCGTCCTGTGGAGCGGATAACTACTGCTTCGGAAGCGATCGCCAAGGGCAATCTCAACCAACAAGTCGAAGTTAGTTCCATCGTTGAACTTGGCAAATTAGCCAACGTTTTTAACGGCATGACCCAACAACTGAAGGATTCTCTAGATGCCCTCCATTTGGCAAAGGTCGAGTTGGAAGATAGAGTGGAGCAAAGAACAGGAGAACTGCGCCAAGAAAAAGAAAGGTCAGAACAATTACTTTTGAATATCTTACCTGCGGAAATTGCCGATCGCCTCATGCGAACTAATGAATCCCCTGCTGAACATTTTGAAGAAGCCACGATTTTGTTTGCGGATATCGTAGGTTTTACTGGGATCTCGGCTCGCATAGAGCCGATGCAATTGGTAGCAGGTTTGAACCAAATTTTCTCTGCCTTCGATCAACTCACTGAAAAGTATGGTTTAGAGAAAATTAAAACCATTGGGGATGCCTACATGGTAGTTGGTGGTTTACCCGTTTCTCGAACGGATCATGCCGAAGCGATCGCCAACATGGCGTTGGATATGCACGCCTATATGCAAGAGGTGGAGAATATTTTTGGGGAATCTCTACAAATTCGGATCGGGATTAATACCGGGCCTGTAATTGCGGGAGTAATTGGGATTAAGAAATTTATCTATGACCTCTGGGGTGATGCGGTGAATATCGCCTCAAGGATGGAATCCCACGGTAAACCGGGATACATTCAAGTCTCCGATGCGACTTATCTCAAATTACAGCATAAATACTTACTAGAGCCAAGGGGTACGATCCAGGTCAAGGGAAGAGGAGAAATGATGACCTATTGGCTTTTGGGTCGGGGGCGATGAATATTAGCCACTAGCACTCGATAGGTGAATAACTGTTAACTTGTTCTTCCAGCCAGGGAAAAGTTTTGGCGCTATAAAATGCTTCGGAAAATGAAGGTGACAAGCGATGGATGGTTTTACGCGCGGGTGTCGAGAAACCGGGTTTTTATGACAAGACTTCGCTGTAGCCGACAGATTCGCGAAAAAACCCGGTTTCTAAGTCTTTGCGAGTTCTGGCCACACCCAAAATCAAAGCAACCGGGTTTTTCGCAGTTTTTCGGTGGGGTATCGATGTTTTTGGAAAAAAGCCGGTTTCTGGCCACACCCAAAATCGCTAAAATAAAACAAAGACCAACCTCAAAGGCGATTATTGTGAGCGATTCCACCATAGAACAGATATTGAAATTGGCAAGTCAGCGAGCCTCGGCCGCTGAAGTATACTACCTGTCGAGTCAAGACACGCCGATCGAATTTGAAAACAATCGCCTCAAATCCCTGCAAACCAAAGCACTGCAAGGCGTAGCACTCCGGCTAATTTACCAAGGCAAAATCGGCTTTGCTAGTTCCACAGACTTAACCCGGATAGACGATTTAGTCGATGCAGCGATTCAAACAGCCGAAATCGGCGATCCGGCCGAATTTGAACTCGCCTCCAACTTCCACCTAAAAGGCCCGGAAACCACCTACACTCCGCCCACAACTGCCGAATTAGTCGAAAACGGCAAAAACCTCATTGAGCAAGTTCACGCCTACAATCCCGATATTATGGTAGATGTAGGCTTTCACGTCCGCAGCGGCCGCGTCAAAATTGCCACGACGCGAGATGTGTATGCCGAAAGAAGCAGCCAAATAGTCAGCGGGACGATCGCCGGAAATTTGGTCAAAGGAGAAGACTTTATGCAAGCATACAGTTACGAAGTCGCGCGCGATCGGGCCCTGGACACCAACAGCATCCTCCAATCACTCCTCGAAAAATACCGCCTCGCCGAACATCGGGCCACCATCGCCAGCGGTTCCTACCCAGTATTGTTCACCCCCAGAGCCGCCGCCAGCACATTAGGCAGCCTCTTTGATACCATCCTTTCAGGTCAAACCGTAGTTCAAAAAGCCTCTCCCCTAGCCGACAAAATCGGCGAAACCTTATTTGACGAACGCTTCACCTTTTTTGAAGACCCAACTTTAGGCCCTTCCGCCTGTCCCTTCGACGACGAAGGTACGCCCACCACCCGCAAAACCTTAATTGAAAAAGGCACCGTCACCGGATTTTATTGGGATCGCAGGTGGGCCGCCCGCGCCGGTGTACAATCAACCGGCAACGGTTTTCGCGGTGGATTGTCGCGCCCAGGCCCTGATTTGACTAACTTCTGCATTTCCCCAGGAAACACCAGCATCCAAGACTTGATTGCTAGCATGGACGAAGGTCTAATAGTAGAGCAAGTTTTAGGTGCCGGTCAATCCAATCAATTAGCAGGAGAATTTTCAGTCAATTTAGACTTAGGCTATAAAGTAGAAAAAGGCAAAATAGTCGGTCGCGTCAAGAATACAATGGTCGCAGGCAGCATTTTTGAAGCCTTTAAAAATTTGGCAGATTTGAGCAGCGAAGCCGAATGGGTAGGCGGTGCGGCATATTTGCCGAGTATGCTGTTTCAACAGTTGGGTGTCGCTTCAAGGCAATAAGTTGAGTGCTCCTAGAAAAACTTTTGCCATAAAAATGTTATGACGCTTGGCCCCAAAAACCCGGTTTCTGCCAAAAACCGTCGGTGAAATCGCCAATACTGTTAAGAAACCGGGTTTTTATTCCGCAGTGCGTAATATCGTTTCCGGTTGCATCGGAATGATGTTAACCGTCAACAGTCAACTGTTAACAGTCAACAGTCAACAGTGAATTTACTATTCCGATGAAGAGAGGATTTGATATAAGTCGAGAGTTGTCAGAAAAAAACAGAAACTGTGTCGGCAAATTATCGCTTTGCTAAGTCATGCAAATAGGAAAAAACAGGGAAAAGGTACAATGAAAGAGCAAAATGTCAAGGATGGAACTGGGAAGAAGAAAAAGCACTTTTTCTTTCTTTTACCTTTTGTTCTTTGCCTTTTAACTCTAGTGACTGGATGTGTTCAGTACGATGTCGGAGTCAACTTTCAAAGTCAAACTCGCGGCGAAATTGTCCAGCACATTAAACTGGGGGAAAAGTTGACCAGCTTCAGCAGCGAAACTGTTGGAGATTGGTTAAACAGCGTAGAACAGCGGGTGAGGTTGCTGAACGGAAAAACTAAACGGCTTTCCGAGACAGAAGTTATGGTGACTATTCCTTTTAATAATGGAGCCGAGTTACAAAACAAGTTCAACAAATTCTACAATCCGATCGCACAAACCACCAAAAATCCTCCCGTCGCAAGTAAGCTAGAAACCGATTTACCGAAGTTTGAATCTCACATGGATGTCAAGCAGAATAATTTGTTATTGGTGCTGCGAAATCGGTTGAGTTTGGAATTGGATTTGCGCTCTCTTTCTCTGCTTTCCTCAAACGGCAGTTTGCTGCTGAGTCCGGGGGGGCTTTTGGAGCTAGAATTTAGCTTGAACACGCCTTGGGGCGCAGAAAGTATGGAAACTGTAGCCGGTGCGCTCGTACCCGAAATTTACCGCGAAGGAAAGCAGTTAGTTTGGAAGCTCAAACCAGGGGAAATTAACTATTTGGAGGCGACATTCTGGATTCCGAGCCCCGTAGGGATTGGGGCGTTAATTATTGCCTTATTTGTGGCGGCGGGTATTGCTTTGAAATATCAAATATTGCCAGGACTCGGAATCGGCAAGAAACCGCAAAACCTCGGCCAAACCTAAAGAGGATATATTTGATCTGGGCGAGTCATATCGTGTCCGGTTGATTACCATAACAAAAACGGTTCGTAGTGCGGACGACCGTCCGCTCTTAAGTTACGGACGCTGACTGATGTACTGCGAACTTTACTTAGGACAATACTTCGGACAGTTTTAGGCACGATCGAATATCTGAAACCCATGCTGGCTAAAGTGTGGACTATTTTTTCTAAGTTTAAGTTGAGCCTTAAGTTTGAAAAAAAGATTAAAAATGTGAAGACTTGCACTGTAAAGCTTCCAGAGGCTTTAAAAAACTGTCCGAAGTATTGCTTAGGATAGAAAACTTAATAACTTAAGCACCTCCTACAGTTTTCTTTCCTGCAAGTTGCGAGATAATAAGGAGGTAGATCCTCTGGATTTGCATTACCAGGCTCTTCCTGGGAACGAGCCAATTTAGGATAAAAAAAACGGTTTTTTTCTGGGTAAATGTATCAGTTTAAAATCTAAAACTTGTTCGCTCGCGAAGTCAGATCAATTCCGGTTGCACTCATACATGATGTTAACAGTCAACAGTCAACAGTTAACAGTCAACGGTCAACAGTTAACAGTTAACAGTTAACAGTGAATTTACTATTCCGATGCCAACGGATTTGATATCAAAGAATCTAAAATCTAAAATCTAAAATTTAATGGTTGTTTCCAGAGACCAAAATGGTTTAGAAACGATTTCTGAGGGAATCGCAATTTTAATTGATTTGGCAGAACGGGGAGAAATCAATCCTTGGGACGTGCAAGTCATTGAAGTGTTCGATCGATGTTTGAGCAAACTGACAAACGCCTGCGATGCCGATAGGGGTACGGATTTCTCCGATTTGTCCCACTCGGGTCAAGCGTTTTTGTACGCTTCAATGCTGGTGCTGCTCAAAGCAGAAAGTATCGTTCTCTCTGAACCCCCCGCAAATCCTGAATTCGACGAGGCCGCGCTAGAAGACTCAGAGCATTCGGGAGGGCGACATTTGCCGCAGCATTTGGAGCGACAATTGCGCCGTCGCGGTGTCGCTCAACTCCCACAAAAACGCCCGGTGACTCTCCCGGAACTAATCGAGCAGTTGCAGCTTATGAAAGCAGCAATGGAGCAGACAGTTGCTCCTCGCCGCCGCCCGACCTCAAAAATGCGATCGCAAGCAGCCCAGGCTATTTTTGAGCTAGCTCACCAAGAAAATCTTGTGGAAACTGCTAGCGAACTAGAACGGCTTCTGACAGGGCGCGGGTCTGAAATTGATGAGGGCTGGCTCGACTTGGAAGAACTTCTGGAACTTTGGCGCCATCACGATTTGCACTCTCCTGTTGACGCCGAGTCCCCGCTATCGACTGGGGAAGTTCACTTGCCAAATCATGACCGTGTGGGTGTTTTTTGGGCGTTATTGTTGCTGTCGGCTCAGTCTAAAGTAGAGTTGCTTCAAGAGGAGTTTTACCAAGACCTCAAAATCCGGCCGCTGTGAACTGAAACGGCATGGTAGTCAACCGGGGAAACCAATAACTCTCCCCCTGCGTCGGTTAAGACTTTAGGCAGAACCTTGCTCGCCGATATTCTAAGGCTGAGTATGAAACGCGGACAGCCCGATTGCGAAGTTCTGGTTAATTCTCGATTCCTGATTTTTTAAATCTAGTAAATAGGGAATAAATCATTAATAGCCTGGTACGATGTCGCCTATAAACAAGTCGGGATTGTGCTGCGATCGCACCGATCGCGATCGCAACCGCTAGCATCTAAGTGTTGAGTTGATATCAATTAATAGAGGGTTGAGGAAGTTAATAATGAAAGCGATGATTCTGGCGGCCGGTAAAGGCACTCGCGTCCGTCCCATTACTCAGACAATACCCAAACCGATGATTCCGATCCTGCAAAAGCCAGTGATGGAATTTTTGGTTGAATTGCTCCGCCAGCATGGGTTCGATCAGATTATGGTCAATGTTTCTCACTTGGCCGACGTGATTGAGAACTATTTCCGAGACGGTCAAAAGTTTGGGGTACAAATTGGCTATTCTTTTGAAGGCCGGATTGAAGACGGAAAAATGATTGGAGAAGCCATCGGTTCGGCTGGCGGCATGAAACGGATTCAGGATTTTTCACCGTTTTTTGATGATACTTTTGTGGTGCTGTGCGGGGACGCTTTGATTGACTTGGACTTGACTGCTGCTGTGAAGTGGCACCGGGAAAAAGGGGCGATCGCTACTATTGTGATGAAATCTGTTCCTCGGGAACAAGTTCCCAGTTACGGAGTGGTGGTGACAGACGATTCTGGCAGAATTAAAGCTTTTCAAGAAAAACCTTCTGTAGAAGAAGCTCTGAGTACCGACATCAATACTGGGATTTATATTTTTGAACCGGAAATATTCAATTACATCCCTTCGGGTAAAGAGTACGATATCGGTTCCGAGTTATTCCCCGCGCTAGTAGAAGCAGGGGCTCCGTTTTACGGAATTAGCATGGACTTTGAGTGGGTGGATATTGGCAAAGTTCCTGACTATTGGCGGGCAATTCAGAGCGTGCTGTTGGGAGAAATTAAAAATGTTTCAATTCCGGGAATTGAAGTGCGCCCCGGCGTTTACGCTGGTTTGAATGTGGCTGTGAACTGGGATAAGGTTGATATTACCGGGCCTGTTTACATTGGCGGGATGACCATTATTGAGGATGGAGCAAAAATTGTGGGCCCGACAATGATCGGCCCAAATTGTTGGGTGTGCAGCGGGGCGACTGTGCAAAACAGTGTGATTTTTGAGTATTCCCGTTTAGGCCCAGAGGTGCGGTTGATTGACAAACTGGTGTTCGGGCGCTATTGCGTTGACAAAACCGGAGCTGCGATCGATTTGCAAGAAGCGGCGCTCGATTGGCTGATTACTGACGCTCGCCAAGTTTTGCCTACTCAACACGGAGAAGAGCGGCGGGCGATCGCAGCAATTCTCGGTAATCTTTAATAATTGGTATAGCCTTTCGAGCGTAACATGAGGTGCTAGGAGTGGGCATAGGCCTCCGTGGCCTCCGTGGGCATACCTCACCACGCGATCGAACCGCCATAGTGGGTATTTTCTAAAGGTAAGGTGCTGGTAACGAGTAAAAATCGTTTGTAGTGAGGACTTTAGTCCGTAAAACGCGAACTAAAGTCCGCACTACAAACCGATCGATCGGACGCGATATGATTAATTACGACTGAAGATAGGTGTACTGGCCCAGACTTCGTTCGTAATTTTGCAGCAAAAGTTGGGCTTCAGAAAGAGTAATTTTATTTTGCTGCAAAGCTGCTTCTGTCTGACGGCGGATGCTTTCAACCAAGCTTTCTGAATCGTACTGTACGTAGCTGAGGACTTCTTTCATAGTGTCTCCTTTCACTACGTGTTCGATATGATAGCCAGAAGGCGTTAGCTGAATATGAACTGTATTTGCATCGCCGAATAAGTTGTGAAGGTTGCCCATAATTTCTTGATAAGCACCTCCCAAAAATAGCGCTAAATAGTAAGGTTCTCCCGGCTTGAGAGTATGCAGTTCCAAAACCGACTTGATATCTCGCAAATCGATAAATTGGTCGATTTTACCGTCGCTGTCGCAGGTTATATCGGCTAAAATACCGCGCGCAGTAGGTTCTTCGTCGAGTCGGTTAAGGGGCATAATTGGGAACAATTGATTGATTGCCCAACTGTCTGGTACTGACTGGAAAACAGATAGGTTGATGTAATAAATAGACGCCATCACCTTTTCTAGGTCTTCCAAATCGTCCGAAACGTATTCTTTTTGCCGCGCGATCGCCTGTATTTTATCGCAGCAAGCCCAGTACAACTGTTCGGTTTTTGCCCGTTCCGCAATTCCCAAATAGCCTAAGTTAAATAAACTGACGGCTTCTTCCTTAAATTGGATCGCATCGTGATAGACTTCTTGGTAATTTTCGGGTGTGATTGATTGGTAAATTTCGTAGAGATTGCGCGGAATAAGATGCGCGTTTTTGTCTACTGGTTCTGGTACTTCTCTGGGGACATCGCTAGTACCGAGTACGTTAAAAACTAAAACTGATTGGTGAGATGCGATCGCCCGCCCGCTTTCGCTGATGATAATTGGTACAGGAATTTTCCGCTCGTCGCAGGCATCTTTCACTCCCGCTACTACGTCGTTTGCGTAGTTTTGCATATTGTAGTTTTTGGAAGTGTGGAAATTTGTTTTAGAGCCGTCGTAGTCAACGCCGAGCCCGCCGCCTACGTCCAAGTAGTTCATATTAGCTCCCAATTTAGCTAATTCTACATAAATGTGGCTGGCTTCTCTAATGGCATCTTTGATGACGCTAATTGAGGAAATTTGAGAGCCGATGTGGAAGTGCAGCAACTGCAAACAGTCGAGCATTCCTGCTTGTTCTAGTTCGCCGACGGCGCGGATAATTTCTGGAATTGTCAAGCCAAATTTTGCCCGATCGCCCGTGGAACCTCCCCAGCGGCCAACGCCTTTGGTAGTGAGTTTGGCTCGCACTCCCAAAACAGGTTTAATTTTTAATGCAATGCTGGCGGCAATTGCGAGTCCTACTTCCTCAATTTGCTCCAGCACAATCACGGAAGTTTGCCCTAGCCGCTGCGCCAAAATTGCGGTTTCTATGTATTCGCGGTCTTTGTAACCGTTGCAAATCAACAAAGCGCCAGGGGTTTTCAAAGTCGCCAAAGCGATCATTAATTCTGGTTTTGAGCCGGCTTCCAGTCCGAAGTGATGGGGTTGACCGAAACGCACCAAATCTTGAACTAACTGTCGGTGCTGGTTGCATTTGACTGGAAAGACGCCGCGATAGACATTTTTGTAACTGTAGCGAGCGATTGCTCTGGCAAAACAGGAATTTAAGCGATCGATCCGATCTTCCAAAATATCGGAAAATCGAATCAGCAGGGGCAAAGCTAAATTGCGCTGTTTGAGCGATTCAACCAGTTCGTACAAGTCGAGGGAACCGCCGCGATCGCCCTTGGGAGACACTGTAACGTGACCGGCGGCATTGATGGAAAAATAGGGTTCGCCCCAGCCTTGAATGCGGTATAGTTTCTCGCTATCTTCTATTGTCCAAGATTTTTGTGGCTGTTCAGCAGCCGCTACCAAAGCACCGTCTGAAGGAACCAAACTCGTGACTGTTGGCGTCTGAGTCGATAGCGACTCGGTATCGGAGGAAGCAACGGTAGCTGGGGAGCTCATCTTATTGAAAACCTCGAAATGAGTGGTCAAATAGATAGTCTATCGCAGATATCGGGTTTCCTGATGCAGTGGAAAATTCACTAGGCCCGAGCCGGCCCGCGCCGGCCTGCCCCGGGCATACCTCACCACGCGATCGAACCGCTATATTCAAGCTGTATGTACGCATGGATGTAAACTCGCAAATCCGGTTTCCCAGTTTACGTGCGCCACGAGTGCTGTCAGGCGATCGATCGCCCGACACACTCTAACCAAAAATCACCTCCGGCGGTGCCATGTCAGCCCCCACAATCATCGCCCCGTTATGAGACTTCTTCAAACCCGGCTGAGGCGCTTTTTCTTGGCTCTTCGGAGCCGGCGCAACAGAGGCGGGCGGTTTCACCTGCGGCTCAGGTACTGCATTGGCGCCCGGTACTACAGGTTGCTGTGACAGCCAACCCACACCCCCGATCGCCCCAGCCATCAAAGCGGTGTAACCGAGGTATAAATGCACGGGACGCATTTGAAAGCCGTCGGCTGAATCCGAGTCAGAAACAGACAAATAGGTGTTAGCAATTACGAGACTCGGAGCCGGTTTGGGCAAAGCATTTGCCATCGCGGTGCCGTCTAGTCCCAAGGCATCGCCCAACCTGCGGATAAAACCTCTAACGTAAATATCCTGGGGCAGTTTCTCAATTTCCCCATTTTCGATCGACTCAATATGGTGCAGCGGGACGAGAGTTTGACTGTGGAGTTGTTGGAGGGATAGCGATCGAACTTGTCGCCCCTTGCGTAACTCTATACCCAACTCCCGCAGAGACTCTTCTCGCTGTTCAACTGCGATTGCTGCTTCTTCTTCCTTGGTGAGTTTTTTGGTCTTGTTGAGAAAACCGAACCCCGGAAAGGATTTTGCAGGGGCGATGACAGTTGCTGGTGCAGCCGACTCAACTTTAATTTCGTCTTGAGGCGCTGGTTGCTCTTCTTGTGAAGAGTGATTTTCTGTCTCGCCATCTTCAGTCTCGACCTCGGTTTGGGGGGGCGCTTCCACAGCAGCGTTGCGCCAATAGAACACAGGATCGGGTACTGACGGCTCTAATTCTCTAACCGATAGGGCGGCGGAAGTTGCAGCAGCGAAAGTCTCTTCTACAACTTGGATTTCCGTGTTGTTTGGTTTGCCAAACCTGTCAAATGCCAGCTTGACAGCTTCTCTGCTAACGGCTCTAATTAAAATTTCCGCTGCAGATGCTGCTTCACCCAACATGGTTTGCAAGCTAGCTAGAGCGTGGCTGTAGGTGTCGCTACAGAGGAGTTCAGCTTCTATTTGACCGAGGACAGAACGAAAACTTTCTTGAGAAATTTCAATAGTTGCGTGATCTGTCACCCCAAAATAAGCCTCGGGTTTCAGTGCCATGATGTTTGTGTTGTCTTGCTAGAAGGTATCTGAATAAGTTCTTCGACAGCTTGGCATTGATTCCGGAGGGGGATCGGGGGAGAGGTTCGATCGTTCGGACTTGAGTCCGCATCAATTCGGGAGGAGGATCGGGGGAGAAGTTCGATCGTTCGGACTTGAGTCCGCATCAATTTGGGAGGGCGATCGGGGGAGAAAGAAAGAATTCCCAATTACCGATTACCGATTACAATTTTTTAGATTTTGTGGATGCGATCGAGCAACCAAAGAGTCCCGACAATTCCGACAAAGTGGGCAACCGTGGCGTGAGTATTTGCCAATACCACAAATATGTCCAAAGGCTGAATAAATCTGCTGAAATCGACGGCGGCCCCGAACAAAGCTTGCGGCTGAGCTAGAGATTTGGCTAAAAGCGTGCCGCTGATGGCTTCTGCACCGATCAGCGTCAGCAGCAGTCCTGACAAATTGCCGATCAGAGTCAACTGAACCTGTTTGATGGTGTCTGCTTTTTTAGGGCGGACAGCGCCTGCGGGCGATCGCAGTTGTTTCGACAAGCGAGTGAAACCCCAAGCCCGAAATACGCTGTAACCAAGAACTGCCAGCCCGCAAATTGCAAAAAATACACCGCCACCGGTGCCGGCACTGGTTGAGCGAGCAGCAGCAGTGGCGCTAGGGATGGCGAAGGGGATGGCAAAGAGCAAAATGATCGCCGCTACCACCGCTAGCACTAACTGCACCCAGAAGCAAATCCAGCCTGCTGTACGAAGGGCAAAGGCAACTCGCTGTACGGCTACAGGAGGCTTATCGGTATCTAACTGATTGGTCATATTTTCAGCGGATATAATTAAGTGGCTTGAGTTAGCAGCAGTTTTTTTTAGCGCGGACGGTTGATGGCGGTTAACCCTCTTTATAATGGAAGCAGAAATGTTTAAGATTTGTAACTGACATTCGATTTCACATTTGAACAGCGTCGATCGCAAGGTATATAAAGCAATGGCACAACTACAACCCACCGTCACTCCCAAACTCGAACAACCAAAGTTTGGCTTTAACAGCTACGCGGAACGCCTTAACGGTCGAGCTGCGATGATCGGTTTTTCCCTAACTGTAATTATCGAGTATGTCACAGGGCAGGGGTTGCTGGCCTGGTTAGGTCTCACCTAATTTTAGCAATGGCGCGGTCAGTCGATTTGAGATTTTAGATACTTCGGCTTCGCTCAGCGCAAGTTTTAGATTTTAGATTTGACTCCACAGATTCATTTGGGAGGAGGAACAAAAGTCTAAAATTTGGGGATTTACCCTGAGCTAGCGTCGGGGGCTGATATCAGTTTTTGGGCCCCTCAGCCTCACAGTTGGTCAGGACTGTCACTCGCAAGGGTGTCACCCTGCTGACCGCGACCACTTCGGGAATTGATTAGAATATTAATTAGAACAAGCCCAGTGACTTGTCAATCGAGAAACACCGGTTTAACTATCCAGCCGGGAAGTCCCTCGGTATATTCATTCGGGATGAATCTTCGCGCAGCGCGAAGTACCCCGAATG
>NZ_JAUBTN010000092.1:0-18679 GCF_036705055.1 Microcoleus sp. CZ3-B2
TTTATGGAAATCGTATTATCCGTAATAAAGAAGTTTAAAGTAGAACCAAAATATGCTCATTTAGATGCTACATCATTCCACCTACATGGGGAATACAAAAATAAAAAAGCTCCCAAGGAAGAAACAGACATAATCAAGTCAGTACCAATAAATATAACCAAAGGATATTCGAGAGATCGTAGATTTGACTTGAAACAAGTTGTATGTAATTTAATTGTAGATAGTGAAGGCTGGCCATTATAGACAAGAGCTAGAGATGGAAATGAAGCGGAAAAAGCCGTATTTGGGAAGATATTAGTAGAGTTTAAAAAGCAGATAAATTGTGACAGTATTATGGTCTGTCACAGTGCATTATCTAGTCAAGAAAATATCCAGTTAATCAAAGACATCAAATGGATAAGCCGAGTACCAATGACAGGGTAAACGCATCTAAATTAATTTGACAAAACCCTGGATTTGTGCATTACTCACTCACTCAAAAAACCTTCTTAAAATTCTTAATTTTAACCCAATTTGAGCAGATTAAATCAGAACATTAAGATTTTATGAACTTCTTAAAGCCGGATAATTTTCCTTCTTAGATAGGTGTTAGATTTCGAGCATTAACTGGCAGAGTTGAAAATTTTAACTAAATAATTATTGTCCATTGCCGCTCGATACCGTTTCATTTTTAGACTTTGTGCCGGAAGTTTTTTCTTGTTTTAGTAAATTTATAGCTAACCGACGTAGGAGAGCAAAATTTTCGGAAGAATGATCTTTGCGAAAGCGACTCTTGTCTTCAGAAAATGTAACATCGAGTGTCCAATGTAAGCTATTTTCAAAGCCCCAATGACTGCGAATCACCCCAGCAATTTTTTCAGCATTACTGCTTAAACTACTCCAGTAAAAACGAGATTCTGTCGTGGTTTTATTCCACAGCCGTCGTTCACTAACTATCATGACAACTGTTTTTAATCCCGTCCATAATGCTTGATTATGGAGAGGTGGTAACTCGGATACATCCACAGTCCAGACTTGTCTTTTTTCCCCTCGATGATGTCCAGCTTCTACTTGTTCATAATAGCTATACTCTCTACTTAACATTTTTTCGAGCTAATTCAAACCACTCTTTTACAGCTTGGCAGAGAATTTTATGATTCCCTTTAAAAGCTAAAACATAATCTCCTTTTTTTTTGACCATCAGATATTTTAGGTCTTTTTGACAGCCCATAGCATATATGGTTATTACGCTTCCGGCAATTTCTAACATTTCTATTAATGCTGGGATTGCTGTCAGCTCATTAGATTTTTTATCCACTTTTTTTTGTCCTAAAACCAATTGATGAGATGAAGACCAGGCAGTAACTATATGTAGGGCTTTTTGCTGGTCATTTCGGTCCTAAGATTGTTTCATTGTTTTGCCATCAATGAAGGGCGATCGCGTTTAGTTCTAATTCCCCCACTATCGCATTTACCCAACTCAAAAAACATTCTTGAAACTGTTGTGGTTCAATTCTGGCAAATACCCGACTAAATGTGTCATGAGATGGTATACCATTCGGTAATTCTAGAAAGCTTTTCAACCATTGATGTTTGGCGTTACCATAGGCTTCTATTGCCACCCATCAGTCTGCACCGCTGATCACAGCTAGAATAGCAATTACGATAATATCTTTGAGTATATGTTCTTTACTTATTTCTATTCTTGGGTCTTTCAAATTGGCAAAATGTTCTCAAAAACTGGCATTTAAAATATTCATTTAAGGCAATGAATCTATTTCTTTTTGTTGGGACTTTACAGTGTTACTAAAACCTTTTGTCATTGATCACACCCAAAAACTACAATAAACTACATAAAAAATTAGCCAGATGTGGCTGTAGCATATTTTGGGTTAAAGTTAAGATGCGTTTACCCTGGTTTATGAACCCGTCGAAGAAGCTAAGTAGACAGTACCCGAAGATTAACTCAGTGCGGGAATAAAAATTACGTTTTCTCTGCGAGCAGACGTAGCTGGTTACGAACAGTTTAGGTCAATAGGAACTATCGATTTAGAGCTGATAGCGGCACTAACAGGTAGTATTTGGTTGTTGTTGAGGAGTAATCAAATGGCTGAATATGGAGGATGCTGTGCCTGCCGTCACTTGTTTCATGGCGTGTATGTAGACGAGATTCCAACTTGTCGCGCCTTCCCTGAAGGAATACCACTAATTTTTGTCGTCGGAGGTATACAACATATAAAACCTTTACCCGACCAAGACAATACAATTGTTTATGAACCAGCCGAAAAACCTTTTTGGCTGACGGAGTGACAACAAGAGTCAAAAGCCCCACCGGTGGCGGATTTTGACTCTTGTTATTGGCGAGGAAAATATAGATAAAAACAGGAAGATGTTGCGTTGGTATCTTTTGACCAATGTCGGCACCTTAAGACAATCGATCGATATCTTCAAATGTCAGTAAATCATTTCTAAGGAATTAATGAGTTATTTAAGCGAATCAAATCCAATTTTAGATTTTTATCTCGACCAGCAGCCAAATTCGCAAGGTCGGGCGATCGAGGATATTTGGTCGTGGGATTACCAGAAGTTGGAAGCGATACACGACTACATTCAATGGCTGTTTCCGCTGACAGAAAAAAGTTACGTCAATACGAGCACTCCTACTTTGAACGATCGGGCGATTCAAGCTTTTAGAACAAGCGATGAGTTGAGAAATCGCTTAATTAAATCTCTCAAAGTCATGCTGGCTTTTTACGGGTTGGAATGCCGCACAGAAGAAAACGCGGAAATTGTCATTGCCAAATCTGAGGAATATTTGTCCAGAAGCCGAAAGTGGATTGAAAGATTGAATCACAATTACCTGCGCCTGACTAGGATACTGACAAGTGTGACAATTTTGGGATTGGAAAATTATGCTTTAGCTCTTTTCAATTGTTTGGATGAGATCTATAATGAAAACAAGGAAATTATTGGTTTAACGACTTATAATTTTTGGAAAAACGCTGTAAATAGCGGGAATAAAAATTATGGTTTCTCTGCGAGCAGACGTAGCTGGTTACGAACAGTTTAGTTCAATAGGAACTATCAATTTAGAGCGAGTATCGGGAAGTATCGGTCGTCCAGAAATTATTCAATGAGTTTAGTAACAGCGGGTTTGAGAAAGTTAATTATAACAAATTGCCCCCAAAAACTAACAAATAGTTATGTAGGGTGCGTCGCTGTTCTATGGTTCAATGGAATTTGCAGATTGAGGGGTGGCGACGCACCTTACTTACAACTTGATTGTGTGTAAGTAGTCAGACCTAAATAAACGATGCTGTGTAAAGAAAAATTAAGGAGTTAGAAAACAGCACTTTATCATCGACTAAAGACGAACTATTCTCTCTGGAAGTGATACCTTTTTACTTCATAGCAATCTTGTTTATATCAGGCTTAAACTCCTTCCATAACAGCGATTGCTAATTCATATTTATCGGCAAACATTCGCCCAGCTAATTCATTTTGTTTTAGTCTTTGTCATTCATTTTCAATTCGATTCATTTTCGAACAATAGGAGGGTAAGTTAAACCAATATAAACCTTTACTCTCCCAATAATTATGACGCTATTTAACAATTTTGCTGGTATGAATAGAGCCTCGATTTTGCACAATTACCGTAATGATTCCTGATTTTATTAGGTGGTCTTGTGCTTCCTCTGCCTGCCAATTCATCAATTTTATATAAGACTGCCTATTAAAATCTTTAAGTGCTAAACCGTATTCAAAACTTGTATTTATTTCCCAAAAACCACAGATATTCAGTCTTTCTCCTTTCTTTTTTGTTTGCTCAATGCGTTTTTGTTCCCTTTTTTTTGCCCAGGTGTAACATACTTGCGCCCTAAGCTAAAGCCCGATTCATCTAAATATTTTAAATGCACCTCACCCGCTGCTGCCAATTCCAGCATATCTAAATCCGCTTGACCAATTTCTTTTTGAGTGAGATTTTGTTTCGATTTATGAGAAGTCCGTGTTCTTTTCCACAGGAAGTTTTTTTTGAGGATTCTTCTCAGTTGACGTTCACTCAAACTAACTTGGCGTTCCGTCACTAAGAACTGACGCAATTGTTTACTATTGTAAGTGCGTTGCTCTGTTTCCAATTTTTCTTCAACCGCACTAATATCTGAAACCTGCCATTTTTTATTTCGGCCTGAACGGGGGGCATCCCACAAACCGGCTAATCCTTTTTCTTGCCATCGATGTAATGTTGAACACACTGTACTTGGCGAACACTTCAAATAGTGGCTGATTTTTTCAACTCGCCAGCCTTGAGCTGATAATCGTACAGTTTCAGCCCGATCCTTTGTTCTTTGAGGAATATTTTTTCCTCTTCTTAATTCCCAAAGTGTTCGCTCTTCTTCACTATTGAGAAAAACTCTTAAGGGTGGTGATGACATTGGTTTATAACTGCTATAGTTTCCTAATTGTAGCTAAATTTTTACGTAAATTTCCCGTTGTTGGCAGATTCGCCACTCAGTCAGCAAGACATGATTGATGTTTGGCGATCGCTCCCATCAAGCCGCGAGCCTTGTCTACCTCAGGTAAGTGCTGCAGATGTGAGCGAACACTCGCTTAGTCGAGCCATCACATTGAGTTGAGCGATCGTCCTTTCACCCTTTAACTTAATCTTTCTTTACACAGCATTGTTTATTTATGTCCGACTACTTACCGTATATAAATGGAATATGCTGTATTACGCAAAGTCAGGACTTACGCGAGAGCCGTTTCCTTACAATTAATCGGGCGATAGTTATACCATTTCTCCAAAAATATGCTACAATAGAACTTCTAGCATAAGGACGATTTTATGAAAGTAAATTACCAAGAAAGAATTGAAGACACTGCGACCGAATTAAAAATAATTATGTCACAGCAACGAACTGTAACTAACAGACAAAAAATTCAGGCACTTTATTTGTTAAAATCTGGGTCGAGCCCGAGTATCGAGCGAGGTAGCTGAACTTTTAGGGGTACATAGAATCACCGTACAAAGATGGTTAAAGCAATATAATGATGGCGGTCTGTCATCCTGATTAAAGCTGCGCCGCTCGACTGGAAGACCGCGAGTAATTCCCTCAGAAGTAATAGCTGGAATCTCGACAAAAATTAGTGAGCAATCCTGCGAGTTTAAGAGTTACAAAGAAATTGCGAAATGGGTGGAAGATAACTATCAAGTATCCGTCAAATATCAAACTTTACATAAGCAACTGTACTATCGGATGAAAGCCAAGTTAAAAGTACCAAGGCGTTTGAGTAAAAAAAAAGATCCGGCGGCAGCAATCGAGTTTAAAAAAAACTAGAAAAATTACTGAAACTTGTATTATGGTTGGAGTCCACTACCCCTAATCCAGCAAAAAATGGTCTCAAATATTGGTGTCAAGATGAAACTAGAATCGGCTTAAAAACGATTGAAAGGAAAAAAATTACAGCCCGTGGAGTCAAACCAATAGGTAAAGTTCAATGGAATTTTAAAGCTTACTATTTATATGGGGCGGTTGCCCCCCAAACCGGAGAAAGTTTCTGGTTAGAGTTTTCACATCTTGACGGTCAATGTTTTCAGATATTCCTAGATAACCTAGCAGCAGAATATCCCGCTCATTTAAATGTTGTGCAACTGGATAATGGTAAGTTTCATCATAGTAGCCAGCTAAAAATCCCCAATAATATTTTACTGCTTTTTCAACCACCATACAGTCCTGAATTGAATCCGATAGAGAGAGTATGGCAATATATAAAACAAGAATTAAGTTGGGAACTTTATGATAACTTAGATGAAATAAAAGAAAAAGTTCGCACTTTTCTTGAAGAATTTTCAAGTGAAACAATCGCATCTATCACGGGATGGGATTATATTCTATCGGCACTAACTACTGTAGCATAATTTTGGAGAAGTGGTATTACATCTGGTGCGATCGCGATGGCGCCCAAGCCCTCGCCCGTGCTACGATTATTTTGCGGTAGGGAAACGGCTTTTGGAGTGTCCTCCGTTCCTTAACAGTCAACAGTCAACTGCCAAGAGTCAACAGTCAAATGACTAAAATTGAGGTTTAGGCGCTACCCCCTCACAGAGACGCCGATCGCGCGAGCTCACATTAGGATTAGTCCTGAGATAATCACCAACCCAATCGCAGCCCCTCACCAGCAAATCATCAAGATCCAAATTCCACAAAATCACCCGGTTGTCCCGCCCCGCAGAAGCCAGAACCTTCCCATCCGGGCTAAAACTCACGCTCATCACACTATCCCTGTGACCGGTCAAAGTTTTCAGCAAAGTTCCGCTGCGGCTCCACAACTTCACCTTGCGATCGTAACTGCCCGAAGCAACCAACAAACCGTCCGGGCTAAAACTCACGCTAGTCACGCTATCGCTAGAACCCTTCAGCAGCGTCGCCACCAAAGTCCCGTCCACCTTCCACAGCTTCACCGAATTGTCGTAACCAGCCGAAGCCAGCATTTTGCCATCAGGGCTAAAAGCAACCCCCAACACAAAACTGTTGTGAGCCCCCTCAAAAGTCCTCAGCAAACGACCGTCCCGATTCCAGAGTTTGACAGTACCGTCATCGCTCGCCGAAGCCAGCATTGCTCCGTCGGGACTGAAAGCCACCCCAGTCACCCAGCCTTTGTGTCCAGTCAAAGTCTTAATCAACCGGCCGTTTCTCGTCCAGAGTTTCACAGTCTTGTCCTTGCTCGCCGAAGCAACAATCTCGCTGTCAGGGCTAAAACTCACACTCATCACACTGTCGCTGTGCCCGTCAAGAGTGAACAGCACAGAAGGCGAACAGGGGAACAGCGGAGCAGAAGGACAAGGGACAATACTATTACTGACGCCATCACCTTTGAGACTCCAGACTTTCACCGTTTTGTCGTAACTCCCAGAAGCTAGTAGCTGTCCGTCGGGACTGAAACTGACGCTGGAGATTTTCTGAGTGTGTCCTTCCAAGGTTTCCAGCAAAACCCCCGTGCGGCTCCAAATTTTGATAGTTTTGTCCGTAGAAGCCGAAGCCAGCCTTTGGCCGTCGGGGCTGAAAGTCACGCTTTGCACCCGATTTTGGTGTCCGTCGAGGGTTTTTAGCGGCACGTCATCGATCCGCCACAGCCTGACTGTTTTGTCAAAACTTGCCGAACCTAGGGTTTTGCCGTCTGGGCTAAAACTCACCTGAGTAACTCGATCGGCGTGTCCCTCAAAAGTTCTCAGCAAGCGGCTTTCCGGTTTAATATTGCTAGCATCCGCGAGACGTTTGTCACCAACATTAGCCAGACTCCAAAGTTTGACAGTTGCGTCTGCACTTCCAGAAGCCAGTGTTTGTCCGTCGGGGGAGAAACTAACCCCAAATACCCACTTGCTGTGTCCCCGCAAAGTTGCTAGCAGTTCGCCACTAGCCTGTGTTGATTTTTTTTTGGTTCCTGGGTGTAGGGGCGGTGTCCCCGTGCCCGCCCCAGCGATGTTCCAGATTTTTACCGTTTTGTCTTCACCCGCAGTGGCCAACAATTTACCGTCGGGGGAGAAACTGACGGTGTAAACTTTTGAGGGTTTTCTGTTTTCGCTGTGCCACAGAGTCGCGATTAACCTGCCGTCAGAACTCCACAGTTTAACAGTACCGTCATCGCTCGCCACAGCGACTATTTTCCCGTCGCGGCTGAAGCTGAGCCAATTTACCGAGGCTATTTGTTCGATCGTCCGCAGCAGCGTACCGTCAGTTTTCCACAGTTTGACTGTTTTGTCTCTCGATGCACTGGCGATCGTTTCGCCGTCGGGGCTAAAAGCAACGCTAGTAACGCTATCAGTGTGACCTGTAAAAGTTGCCAGCAAAGTGCCGTCAGTTTTCCAAAGTTTGACAGTTTTATCTAAACTTGCCGAGGCGATCGTTTTACTGTCTGGACTGAAAACCACACTGGCGACGCTGTTAGTGTGACCCTTGAAAGTTGCCAGCAAAGTGCCGTCATTTTTCCAAAGTTTGACAGTTTTATCTACGCTCGCCGAAGCTATTGTTTGACCGTCTGGACTGAAACTCAGACCCCAAACTACATCGCCGTGTCCCTCCAAGCGGTTCAGTTCTTTGACACCGTAAACGGCTTGTTGGAGGGCAGCAGCAATCAGAATTTCGGTGTCCTTGAGCGCGTGTATTTCTTGGGAGTGTTCGATCTGTCTCCACTTTTTACCCGCTCTCAAACTTTCCATCATCGCGTCAAATTTGTTGTTTGAAAAATAAAGGGCTTCAGAAGCTGCTGTCAGGGTACTGATTTCGGCTCGCTGAGTTTGAGCGACAGCTACTTGTTTTTGACCGACGGCGCGCCACCAAAAGTTTACAGCGGCGATGGTGGAACTCGTCAGCAGCAGTACGCCGATCGCTGCTACTCCCAGCAGTTGTTTCAGAAAAGTATTAGCTCTGTAGAGCTGTGCTTGACTCATCTTTTTGTCGGCTTCTGCTTTGTACAGTCTGGCTTCTAAGCCGAATCTTTGGCGGATCGGCCGCACTAAATAGTCGTGTACCAATTGATAGCGGTCTTCTGGCGCTTCCCGCAGCAGAAATAGTAAACCGTGACCGACTAAAATGTCTAAAATTAATTCGAGATTGTCGGTTTTATTTGGTGCGCTTTTGGGTTTTTCGGCGAATTTTAGTTGTAAGGGAATTCGGCTCGTACTGCCGGCCAACAATTCATTTTCTTCGTCTGCTGCGGGCTGGTGGCCTGTTACTAACGATAGTTCGTGTTTGGTTTTAATCAAACGCACGCCTCTTTCATCTGTCAGGGAAAACAAGATTTTCCAAGCTGCATCTTCGTTCACCAGGCCGCAGTCTGAGATGACTCCTTCGAGCGATCGCTTGACTAATTCTGCCTTGGGATTGTCGCCCAATTGCTGGTATTGTGCTAGACTTGTAATCCCTTCTTCTTGCAGTTGCGCTCCTACTACCTGCAATTCGATCGGTCGCACTTCTTGCAGTTCGTCTGCTAAATCTTTAACAAAGGCATCGATCAGTGCCGGCTCTAAATAATATTCTGCCCGTTCTGTTAAGTGTCCGATCACGGCTCGCGCGTCTTTCATCGAAAAACTTCGCAGTTGGTAGCGAATACCTTTGTCGAGGATATTATTGTTAATAGCGTCGAGGTCGGGAAAGCGATCGCAATCCAGCAAATAATGTAAATAATCTTCGCGCAGACACAAAATTATCTTGACATAAGGCAGATTTAAAAACAATCGCAAAAAGTTATAAAAAAGTTGCCTTTGTGCCACGGAAGTCGAGACAAAGAAAAATTCTTCAAATTGATCGAAAATCAGCACGGTCAACAAATTATTTTCCGCATTTTCGCGCAACTGCTCTATAATGAAAGATGAGTTTTCCGATGGGCGCTCTGAGACAACCGAGCAACTTTTTTTGTCGATTTCCTGTACCCCTTTGGCGATTAATTTCCTTTCTTCTTCGGCTTGTTTGTCGTACAGAGCGCAGTTCAAAGCCTTTTCTAATTCCATCAGCCAGTCGCTGTAAACTTTGACTACTACGGGCAAGGTATCGCGCGCGCCCGGAGTAATATTTTTCAAAGCCGGTACTAAGCCGGCGTTGACTAAAGAACTTTTTCCGACGCCGCTGGGCCCGTGAATAATAGTTAATTTATGGTCGTCCCTGCTAATTCTTTCTAGCAAGTTATTGATATCTTTTTGGCGGGAGTAAGCTGTCATGGAGGCTGCAATCGCCGCTTGATTTTGAGCTGAGGGGCTCGAAGGATTGACGGCTTGTCGCTGCTGCTGCAATTGGCTGGCTCCGATAAAAGCTCTAAATCCGTATTGATATTCGATCGATCGCTGGTTTTTCTTAATCCGAAAAGCTTTGAGATACTCTCCCTGCTGGAAATAAACCGCTTGCAGTTCGGTCAAAATATCAATATAAAGGCGGGGGTCGTACTTCGGCTCGCTTTGAGTTTGAGCCAACTCCAAAGAATGCACCGCCGCTTCCCACTGGCCTAGCTGCCGCAAACTTTGGGCCAACAGTAAAAGATACGAACTGCGATCGGATTTGGGATGTTGGATTTTAGATTTGGGCTCGTTACTAGACTCGCTAGTACCTACAAATTCTGGGTAATTTCCCTCAAACCCCAATCTCAAATCTTCTATCAACAATCTCAAATCGTTAGGGGTTTGATCCAAAATCGCCAAAGCCAATTCGGCTAGCTGGCGGGCTTGACTCCACCTCGACTGTTGCAGCGCAACTTCCGCCAAAAAGCCGTAATCTTGAGCTAGTTGGCTGGGAGTACCGTAGGTGAAGTGCAACTGCAAAGAATTTTCAGCTAATGCTTGCAACTCTCCCCAAGCTTTCAAGCGCTGCAGCACTTGTCCGAGGTGTGCTGTCACCTCAGCGACTAATTCGGGGCGCGAAGCCAGAGAAAAAGCGTTTCTAGATTGTTCCAGGCTAATCCAAGCTTGTTCCCAGTGGTGGCGGTTGGCTACCGGATTTCTGGCTGCTTGCAGGCGGTGACACAAAGCTATGTGAAACAGCACTATCCCTTCTCTCTCTAAAAATAAGATGTTGGGGACAGGATTCAATAAGGATGAGGGGAGGGTTTGTCGGTTTTCGGAATGTTCCCAGTTAGCAAGTTCCCAGTTGCCGGTTTGCTGCTGCCAAAATATTAAGCTTTCTTGGTAGTGAATCAACGCTGTTTCGGTTTTGTCGCTGACATAGTAATCTCGACCGAGAACAAATTGCAGGCTGGCTTTGAGGGCTGGTTCTAGTTCTTGACCGCGATTTTGTAAATCTCTTAAAGCTAATTCTAGTTCTCGGCGCGACAAAGAGCCGATCGCCAAATCTAGGGTATTGCCGGGACTCAAGGGGGAATAGGAGTGAACCTCTGATTTTCGCGTGTTTTGGGGTTGAGAAGTAAAGCTGAAAAAGCGTTCTCCGGGGCTGATTTTGCTCTCCACCCGTGCGCGTTGTTCCCAGTCGGTTTCGTCGCTGGCAAAAGTAGCGAGGGTGCTGGCGGTGCTGCTGCCCAATTCTCGATCGAGTTCGCCTACTTTAAATATCGTATCGGCTCGCGCAGTCAGGAAATGAATTAATTCATCAACGGCCAATTCAAATTTAATTGTGGCGGCGGCCCAACTTTTGAAATCCGGGGCGAGACGAATCATTTTGGTCACAATGTCATCTGTTACCCACAGGATCACTGGACAGGTAAAGTTTTTGCGAAATTCGTCTCGCACTTGATTGGTAGAGGCCATCAGTTCGTCGATCGCCACGACTGTTTCTAAACCGAATACCATCAATGCCGAGGCGGAACCAACAGCCGAAGACCCGCTCGGTAACGTGTTGGCCACCAGATTAGTGTAGAGGGTTTTGACGGATGCTGGCAGGACAATATCTTGAATTGGAACTGGGGACATTTCTCGCAGCCGCTGCGCCCAGCGCTGCCGCAACTGTTCGTAGTTGCAGCGCACCAAAATTAGCGAAAATTGCTGCTGAGACATGGCGATGGATCGTACCAGAGTTTTGAGCGATCGCTCGTTGTAGCTGGCAGTTTGTTGTAGTTTAAGCAGATCGGTCATGCGTGCACCCCTGTTGCAGAAATCAATTACCTAACGATCGCCGATCGTGACTGAAACCGTATCTACTTAGAGATGCTCGTTCCTGTCTGGCGCCTTATATATGTAGTAATACGTAGTTTGTCGTACTGCTTTTATGAAAATTTACACATTCTTTATGTTGAATCTAAACACATCATACCTCTGTATCTCCGAGAATGCGAAACTTGACAGTAAAAATTCAAGTTAGCTTAATTTGATTTTTCTCGGCTACAGATAAACTACTATATACCGTAAATATCCACCCTCAATTTATGAGCAAGACCGGCAATCAGCTATTAGCAAACAACCCTACTCAATGTGTAGCACGAATTCAGAAATAAAAGCTATAACAATTGTAGTCCGCGATGGGATTAGTTGGGACTAAGAGCAACAGGTAAAAATAGATATAGCCTTTCTGTGCTCTGTTATGAGGTACTATCCGGGATAGGGCATAGGGCATAGGGCATAGGGCATAGGGCATAGGGCTATAGGAGTGATAACCGCTATATGGCACTTCTCACTCTCGATGAGGTATCAATCCCTCAATCCCTCAATCCCTCAATCCCTCAATCTAAAACTTGTAGTGAGCGAAGCCGAAGTATCTAAAATCTCAACCTCACCTTTTTGAGAGAGGCTATATAGGGGTCTGGCCTTGCAGATATGAGAGTAGAGATTGGAGAAAGTCCTTGGTGGCGGTAATTTTTTTTTGTATCGTCAAAGTCGCGACGCGCACCCAGCAATCAACAAAAATTAGCCAGTGGCAAAAACCGCTGACTGGATGCTTTATTCGATTGCAAAAGTTGGGAGTTTTTAACGGTGAATGAGAAGTTAAAAACTTGATATATCCCTCGTGGGGGAGGGCTTGGAGATTTGGGAAGCAATCTCCAAAATCCCAACTATTTTTGGCGATCGCGCTCCTGCCATTCTTGATATTTTCTGGTTTCTGCTAAAGCTGGATTGATGCCAAACCATCGACCTTCTAAATCGCGGTATTCAAAGACAAACATACTTCGCAACAAGATTTGAGATTCTTCTTCGCCGGTTACACTTTGTCGGTTGACAACTTGAAACAGTAATTCCCATTCTGTGTCATTAATAGCTCCGAGAAGATCGTCGCGATATTCTTGAATGACGCCTTCAAGACATTCGCGAGAGAAGGGGGGGTCTTCGTGCTGCAAACAGCTATACAAAAGCATCAGTAGATTGCGAACGTGACCGCCGCTAATCCTGCAGAGCCGGTCTAAAGTTTCGGGACAATCAAAGACTTTAGAAATTAAATCGATGCGTTGAGCGGGATCGACGGTGGGGAAAGCTCTAGCTAAGACTAACTGTCGCAGCAGTGCCATTCCTTCCTTGTGGTCGTCGCCCGATCGCCGGAGCACCGGTACCATCGGCATTACCTTGGGTTTGACTCCAAATCGACTGGCGAGGCGGCCGAAGTCGTTGGAAAAAATCAAAGTCAGGGGAATGGTGTAGACGACGTGGCAATTGAGTTTTTTCAACTGTTCGCCGCGGTCTAAAAAGAGGTATTCTGGCTGGCTGCGTCCGCTGGGTTTGAGGGAGGGGTCGAGGCGATCGAGGTTGTCAACGATGACTGCGAGTCCTTTTTTGCCTTTGTGTTTGAGTTCGGCATTTGCTCTGTCGAGGAGTTCTTCGTTGATCGACTGCAAGATGCTGTTGGTGCGGGGTTCGAGATATTGTCTGAGTTGCGATCGCAGTTTGGGAGAGTCTTTAGTTTTAGCAGTAACTCTAGCAATGCCTACAGATAACTCGGCTTCTGCTGACAAATCGATCGGAGTCTGCAAAAATTCTGCCACTTCTGCAAACAAATTAGAAAAATAGCTCGGTCTGAGTTTGATTTTTGCCGATTCCATAGTTTCGCTGACTTGGCGCGCAATGCTCAGCAAAATATCGCTGATATCTACATCCCCCATGTCTAAGTCTTGGGAAGACTCGAAGTAGACAACGCAAAAACCCTCTTGTTCGAGTTCAGCTTTGAGTCGAAACAATTCGGTAGATTTGCCACAGCCGATATGTCCTGTAAATAGCTGACAGGTTGGCTCGTCGGGGGAGATCCGGGTAATTGTTCGCTGTAAAGATTCAATGATTTTGCCACCGCGCACGGAACCAAAATCAATGTAGTATTGATAGTCTCCAGGGTCTCCCGCGACGAGGGTCTTGCTCGGGTTGCAGGCTTTATAAAATCTGTCTAATTCGAGTGCGATCACAATTCAAGCCGACTAAAAGTGATAAAAGTTAATCGAAAGTCTAAACTTTCTTGCCTTGAGTTTAGTTTGATTTGTCACCTTTTGCCCTGTGGGGTAATGCCCTAAATACCCAAACAACCTCTATCTGCTAATCAACATGGCGGCGCGGGAATTGGGAATTTTTAATTAAGCAATTTTAATTACCTAGCTGGATAAGTGATTTTACGGAGATTGGCACTCCTTCTGGGTAATTTTGCGGGGATCTGATTAAATGGTAGGGGAGAAAGGGTCTGCAGGGCGCGAGATTAAACAGTTTTGAATTTGTGGTAATCCTTAATTACTAAATTGTCAAGAGGTAGATGGCTAATTTTGGAGCGGTTTCTCAAACAGAGTTAGGGCGCCGGCGCCAAGAGTTGCGGCGCCTCCGTCGCGATCGAGCGGTGGCTGTGGTGTGGCAAACCCTGGCTGCGAGCTCAATAGCCTCATTTTTGTTGTGGTGGATGGCGCAGCCCACTTGGTTAATTGCCCGATCGGAACAAGTGAATGTCGAGGGCAATCAGTGGCTCTCTGACAAGGCGGTGCGCTCTTTGGTGCCGCTTTCTTACCCGCAGTCGCTGTGGGGGATTCAACCGCAGGCGCTGGCCGAAAAGATGGAGTTAACAGGCCCTATAGCCAAAGCAAAGGTGACTCGTAACTTGTTTCCGCCTTCTTTGACTGTGGAAGTGGCAGAAAGGCTGCCGGTGGCCGTGGCGCAGCCGACGGCGATGTTGAGATCCAACAGCGACAAGGAAAAAGTGGGATGGCTGGACGCTCGCGGGGGTTGGATGCCGTTGGAGAGCTATACTGCAGCGGCGCGATCGCACAATAGTTCGATCGAACCGGGCAGCGATCGAGTCCGGGGGCCCCAGCATTCTTTGCCAACTTTAAAAGTCATCGGGCCTTTGGAAAAGTACCGCGCCTCTTGGCCGAATTTTTACCAAGGACTAAGCGGCTTGACGGTGAAAGTTTTTGAGATCGATTGGCAAGACCCCAGCAACTTGATCTTGAAAACAGAGATCGGTACCGTACACTTAGGGCCGTACAGTTCCTCCTTGACAGGCACTCAACTGAAAGTTTTAGACCGAATGCGACAATTGCCAAAACAGCTAGATTCGAGCAAAATAGCCTACATTGACTTAAAAAATCCAGCAGCGCCGATCGTCCACTTGCCAGAACCCCCCCCTAGTTTGGAGAGTGCAAGTCCCCCGCCAACTCGCGGTCAGAATTGATCTTCTGTCAACAGAAGGTAGAAACTATCTGTCATCCGGCAGAATTTTTACCCCTCGGGATAGATACCCAGGGCTTGACATAGGGACAATTGTTTGATTCGGCCCCTTTAGGAAAAAAAAATCAGGATTTTTTTCCCTCAAGAAGCGTCTCCGGCTAGTATCGATTTTTTGTTCGTCTGCAAAGCCCTACAAATGCCGAAGGCACGAGCGCCGGAATGGGGTGGGGGAGATGTGTGGGCGATCGACACTCCGTAAAATCCGAGATTGCTAACATTCAGCCTCGACCTGTGTTAGTTTTTCGGCAACTTTAGCCTATAGTTGATGTGAATTGGCGTTTAGTTAAGTTAAAAAGCTGTAATCTACTATCCCCGACTCTAATGAAGCTTAATAATAGACAGGGGTCTGACCAAGACAGTCCCCCTTCGGAAGAAGTGAAAAATTTTCCGGTGGCTCTTGATTCCGCCAATCCGTTTAGACGCAAGTCTGGTTATGTAAATGTAGATAGTATTGATATCGATCCTATGGTGAATCCCAAAGACATAATGCCCAGCAGTGCCGCGAGAATCAAAGTAATTGGTGTCGGCGGGGGTGGTGGCAACGCCGTTAACCGGATGATTGCGAGCGAGATTTCTGGGGTCGAGTTTTGGTGCGTGAATACCGATTCCCAAGCCCTGGTGCTGTCAAATGCTCCCAAACGCTTGCAAGTCGGACAAAAGTTGACGCGCGGTTTGGGTGCTGGAGGCAATCCGGCGATCGGACAAAAAGCAGCCGAAGAATCTCGCGACGAAGTTGCTAATGCTTTGAATCACGCGGATTTGGTGTTTATCACAGCCGGCATGGGCGGCGGTACGGGCACGGGTGCGGCTCCGATTGTCGCTGAAGTAGCCAAGGAAATGGGCGCGTTGACTGTGGGCATAGTTACGCGGCCTTTTACGTTTGAGGGACGGCGGCGTACCAGCCAAGCCGAGGAAGGGATTGCAGCTTTGCAAACCCGGGTGGATACATTGATCGTGATTCCTAACGACAAGCTGCTATCGGTGATTTCGGAACAAATGCCGGTGCAAGAAGCTTTTCGAGTGGCTGACGATATCTTGCGCCAAGGGGTTCAGGGTATTTCTGACATTATTACGATTCCCGGTTTGGTGAACGTTGACTTTGCTGACGTGCGGGCTGTAATGGCAGATGCGGGTTCGGCGTTGATGGGCATCGGGGTGGGTTCTGGCAAGTCGCGGGCTAGGGAGGCTGCGATGCAGGCTATTTCTTCGCCGCTGCTGGAAGCTTCGTCTATTGAGGGCGCTAGAGGTGTGGTGTTTAACATCACTGGCGGTACTGACATGACTCTGCATGAGGTGAATGCAGCGGCTGAGACGATTTACGAAGTGGTCGATCCGAATGCGAATATTATTTTTGGAGCGGTGATTGACGAGCGGCTTCAGGGAGAAATTAAGATTACCGTGATCGCTACTGGTTTTTCGGGAGAAGTTCCGCCTCCTCCTGTTCCGGGGCGCACTCAAAATGTGAATGCTCCTTGGCGGGCTGCAACTGTGCCGGTGACTCCTGCTCAACAAACGCAGGATAAGAAAATTAAACCGCAAGATTTGGGATTAGATATTCCTGAGTTTTTGCGTAACCGTCGCCCACCCAAATAATTTGAGATTTGGGATTTTAAATTTTAGATTTGGGATTGTGGATTGGGGATTTGGGATAAATCTAAAATCTCAAATCTGAAAAATCTAAAATGTCAATAGATTGTGGATTTTTGATTCTAAAAAATCCACAATCTCCCATCAAAAAAATCTAAAATCTCAAATCCCAAATCTCAAATCTCTAGGGTTTGTCCGGGTTCTGGTTCGAGGAGTTGGGTGGAGAGTTCGGATTTTGCAAGTAAATCGCGAAATTCGGGGATGCTGCCGATCAATCGCACTAACATTGGTAAAATACCGGTGGCTCGGATATCTCCTGCTGTTGTCGGTAAGAAAAACTTCGGTTTGAGAGTTTCGGCGAGTTTGAGGGCTTCTTTGGGGCCGATGATGACTTGTCCGAGGAATGGGAAGATTTGACCGATGACTGGGGCGATGGCTACGTCTACCGTGTCTATTTTCTGTTTGACTTTTTCTAAGGGCGGTAAGTGCGGTTCGTAATAAAGTGTCTCGCCGCTGTTTAAATCTTTGAGCAAATAGCCGTTTTCTTCTTGTCCCGGCTGGATTTCGGCTCCGGGTACGGCGATTATTTGTAATAATTCTTTAAATTTAAACTCTTGCCAATTGGCTAAAGATGTGATATTAGTGTAGCCCAAACTGCTGAGGACTTTGGCGGCGGTGGGGGAGGCGATGGCGGGAATGGTGCGATCGAGCTTGGAGAGTGTTGGTCTGTGACAGTGGTCGTCTAAGCCTTGGGAAATGAGGATAAGGTCGATCGGCGGTAAAGTGTCCGGCGTGAAGGCGACGGGGGTGTTGTGGTAGGCGGTGAACAGCCAGGGTTGACCGTAAAATACCAGGGGATCGATTAGCCACGGATCGACGAGGATGGTTTGGCCGGCGATGTGGAAGATCCAAGAGTTGAGGTCAATGCGGGTGAGTTTCACTGTTTTTGGCAATAATTCTTTACAATTGGTTTAATCATAGCTAATTTTGTGTGGGAATTTGGAACCACAAATGGAAGCCAATCAACGCTGACGAACGCGGATGAGATGGGATGTGTATGGGAAAATGGGGATTTATTGGCGGTGGAAAAAAGATGGTGAAATCGAGGATTCCTGTGGCTTTGACTGTGGCCGGTTCAGACAGCGGCGGCGGCGCCGGGATTCAGGCGGATTTGCGGACTTTTGCATTTCACTGCGTTCACGGTACGAGTGCCCTGACTTGCGTGACGGCTCAAAATACCTTGGGGGTGATGCGGGTGGATGCGATGGCTGCGGAGGCTGTGGCGGCTCAAATTGAGGCGGTGGTTGGGGATATTGGGGTGAATGCTGTGAAGACTGGGATGCTGCTGAATCGGGAGATTATGACGGTGGTGGCTTCGCAGGTGGAGAGTTTGAAGATGGGGAATTTGGTTGTCGATCCGGTGATGGTTTCTCGATCGGGCGATCGACTCATTGACGATGGGGCGATCGCATTTTTGCGGGATAATTTGATTCCTTTGGCGACTTTGGTGACTCCGAATCGGTTTGAAGCCCAGATTTTGAGCGGTTTAGAGATTTTTTCTCTAGATGATATGAAAGCGGCGGCGCAACAGATTTATCGATCGGGCGCAAAAGCTGTTTTAGTCAAAGGCGGCGGGATGGCGGGAGATTTGCGGGGAATTGATGTTTGGTTTGACGGTACGCGGTTGGATGTGTTGAAGACTGAAAATGTTGATACTGGGAATACTCACGGGACTGGTTGTACTTTGAGTGCTGCGATCGCCGCTAATTTAGCATTAGGTAAAGATTTATTTACAGCGGTGACATTGGCTAAAGATTATGTTACTACTGCTCTCAAATATGCTTTGGATATTGGGGAAGGTCAAGGGCCAGTAGGGCATTTTTTCCCGCTTTTACCGAAGTAAGAAATTATTTTTTACTGGTTATTGGTTATTGGTTATTGGTTATTGGTTATTGGTTATTGGTTATTGGTTATTGGTTATTGGTTATTGGTTAT
>NZ_JAUBTN010000093.1:0-18526 GCF_036705055.1 Microcoleus sp. CZ3-B2
CATCGTCAGGTGATTTAACCGGCGCTAGAACACAGAGTACACAGAGTCCGAGAATATATATCTGAATCATTCCGATGTTACCGGATTTGATATCACACACCCAAGAAACCGGGTTTTTCAGGAATTTTTGGCTTTGTAGGAAGTATTTTGCTAAAAAACCCGGTTTCTGCCTACCCTGCGTCCAAAATCTAAAATCTAAAATCTAAAATCCAAAATCTAAAATTCGATCGCCCATTCAAACCTAAAATCTTCCCAATGACTAAATTTAATTAAAATTTGTTAAGATTAACTCGACCTCAGCGCCGGTATTCCATCCGCCGCTAAACCAGCCCTTCCCCAGTCTCGATAATAATGCTGCGACTCGAACACATCAGTAAAATTTACCCCACAGGCGTCGTACTCAAAGATGTCACCTGGGAAGTCAAACCGGGCGATCGCATCGGCTTAGTAGGCGTTAACGGTGCCGGCAAATCCACCCAACTCAAAATCATCGCCGGCGAAATCGAACCCACCTCCGGCGAAGTCATTCGCCCCGCCAGCCTCCACATCGCCTACCTCTCCCAAGAATTTGAAATCGATCCCACCCGCACCGTCAAAGAGGAATTTTGGCGCGCCTTCAGCGAAGCCAACGAAGTTCACGAATCCTTGATGCAAGTCCACCGAGACTTGGAAAACTCCAACCCAGAAAATCTCGACCAACTGATCAACAAAATGGATCGGTTGCAACGGCAATTTGAAGGCTTAAATGGCTACGGTTTGGAAGCTCAAATCGAGAAAATTCTGCCCGAAATCGGATTTGAGATGGAAGATGGCGATCGATTAGTCAGCGCCTTCAGCGGCGGCTGGCAAATGCGGATGAGTTTGGGCAAAATTCTCCTCCAAAAACCCGACATCCTGCTGCTAGACGAACCTACCAACCACCTCGACTTAGAAACGATCGAATGGCTGGAAGTATACCTCAAAGGGCTGACAACCCCGATGGTAATCGTATCCCATGACCGCGAATTTCTCGATCGGCTTTGCACCCAAATCGTCGAAACCGAACGCGGCGTTTCCAGCACCTACCTCGGCAACTACTCATCCTACCTGCAACAAAAAGCAGAAGCCAGAGAAGCCCAACTCAGCGCCTACGAAAGCCAGCAAAAAGAACTAGAAAAACAGCAAGCCTTCGTTGAAAAATTCCGCGCCAGCGCCACGCGCAGCACCCAAGCCAAAAGCCGCGAAAAACAATTAGACAAAATCGAACGCATCGAAGCCCCCACCGGTGGCTTAAAAACCCTGCATTTCCGCTTTCCCCCCGCCCCCCGCAGCGGCCGGGAAGTCGCCATAATTGAAAACTTGGTGCACACCTACGGCGAAAAAATCCTATTTTTGGGAGCAGATTTATTAATTGAAAGAGGCGATCGCATAGCATTTCTCGGCCCCAACGGCGCAGGCAAATCAACCCTATTGCGCCTGATTATGGGTTTAGAACAACCAACCGAAGGCACAGTCAAAATGGGAGGCCACAACGTCATCCCCGGTTACTTTGAACAGAATCAAGCAGAAGCCTTAGACTTGAATAAAAGCGTGATGCAAACCATTCACGACGAAGTACCCGACTGGAAAAATGAAGAAGTTCGCACCTTATTGGGGCGGTTCTTATTTACCGGCGAAACAGTATTCAAACACGTCGGCGCTCTCAGCGGCGGAGAAAAAGCCCGCCTAGCTTTAGCAAAGATGCTGCTGGAACCCGTGAATTTGCTAATTTTGGACGAACCGACAAATCACCTCGACATTCCCGCCAAGGAGATGATGGAAGAGGCAATTCAGAACTACGACGGCACCGTAATCATCGTTTCGCACGATCGCTATTTTATTTCCCAAGTCGCCAACAAAATAGTAGAAGTTAGAGACGGCGAGTTTCGGACTTATCTGGGAGATTACCATTACTACCTAGATAAAATAACCGAAGAAAAAGAACAAGCCAAGTTAGCAAAACTTGAAGCAGAGAAAACGGCTAAAAAAGCCGAAAAAGAAGCCAAGAAAAAAGCCGCAGCCAAACAAAAGTAAGTAATCTCATGTCCGCTCGATGACTGTCATAAAAACGGTTTGTAGTGCGGACACTGACTGATATCAATTCCGGTTGACTCATACATGATGTTAACTGTTAACTGTCAACAGTTAACAGTTAACTGTCAACAGTGAAGTTACTATTCCGATGAAGAAAGGATTTGATATGATATCGTTTCCGGTTGCATCGTCAGGTGATTTAACCGCAGAGAACACAGAGGACACAGAGAGAGAGAGAATAGAGATATGAATACAGGACGATGCTACCGGATTTGATATGACCCACGCGCCATCCAATCGCGAGATCCGTCAATCGACCGGACATGATACTACTTGACTGCTACGGACACGACGTGGCCGCATCCCTAGGAATATGTAGCTGTAGGGTGCGGCGGATAAATCTTTTAGCGATCGCCCCGGCCACCTGATTTCCGCTTAAAGAAAGGCTTTTCGGAACTCAGACACTGCTGCAAATCATCACCTAAATCTCTAGGAAAACCATAATCTGCCACATACTTCATCAACTGATTGATCGGGCCGAATAAGATAGTATCTGTATCTTGTTGCAACAGAAATGTATCGTCAAATCCGTTGATTGTGTAAAAGTTTTCGCGGTGACTATCCACAGCAACGGAAGCCACCGTAACTCCATTAGAAGAAAAGCCTCTGAAACAGATTCTATTTTCCTTTTCAGCAATCTGAATGTATCGATAACCGCCACCGTGATAGACACCAACCTGTAAGGGTAAAGCAGCTAAAGAATTTTTAGCCCCGATGCTGGTCAAAAACAAAACTGTAAATCCCAATTTTGTGCAACAGTGCCAAAACTTCATTGTTGATTACTTCTAATCCAGCTAATACTGAAACCTTAACCCAAAATTATATTAATCATTTGATTGGCCTGCGATTCATACCCCCCGCCAAACAAATTAAAATGATTCAATACATGATATAAATTGTAAAGTATTTTGCGTTTTTCATAGCCAGAATCCAGCAACCAAACTTCATTATAACCCCGATAAAACGCTGCTGAAAAACCGCCGAACAGTTCAGTCATCGCCACATCAACCTCTCTGTCGCCCCAATAAGCAGCCGGGTCAAAAATTACCGGTTCTCCCGCCGCAGTTACCGACGCATTTCCTCCCCACAAATCCCCGTGAACCAACGAAGGTTGAGGCTTGTAACCCTCCAACAACTTCGGAATAGCTGCTAGCAAGCTTTCCCCCCGACTGAAATTTCCGCCCCGACGATTAGCCAACTTTAACTGATAACCAATCCGATGTTCGGCCCAAAATTCCGCCCAGTCACCAGTCCATTGATTAATTTGAGGAGTTGAGCCGATCGTATTATCGACATCCCAACCAAAACGTCCGCCCACAACGGCTAAATCACCCTCTTCTCCCCCTTTTAGCCCAGGTGGATGGGGAGGGATGTATTTGTGCATTTGAGCCAGTTTGCGCCCCATTTCTGACCAAGCTATCTCGCCCCCGCCACCTCGCAAATCCAGCCATTCCAACACAATATAAGCAGAATTGCCTTCTGTTCCCCAGCAAATCGGTTCAGGAACGCGAATCGTCTGAGTTTCTGCCATTTGCTGCAAGCCCAGAGTCTCAGCTTCAAACATCGCCACTTGGGAAGCTTGATTTATTTTCGCGAAATAAGTGCGCTTACTGCTGCTGATAGCATAGCCTTGGTTGATGCAGCCGCCACTGACTGAACGGCGGTTGTCGATGGAAAATGTTTCTCCGGTTGCTTCAGAGATGTGCGCGGCAATTTTGTCCCACATAGCATCAAATTGTCTTGAGGGCGATCGCAATTAGTGTATCAGCAATCAGCACAGAATTCACTACACAGGCAAGTGATAGGTCGTGCATTTTGTCAAAGACAGAATAAAATGCTTGACTCTCAAAGTCATGAATAGTAAGCATTGCATCTTGTTACAAGACTTTACCTTATTGCCGATCGCCCTCGCGCGCACCCTGCATTTATCCGGGAAAAATCATTTTCTCAAACCAATATATATAGTTAATTTTTTTGCCGATGAAAGCTTACAAATAATCGTTATCGACCGAACCCGAACAGGCTGCATTTCCTCTTGAATACTTTATCTTGACAATAGTTATTAACATTCAAAAAATATAGCAGTGGCGAGACAGGCTTCTAAATCTACTCATTATTCTGTATAGCCTTTTTCACATTGATGAGGTACGAATTTTCACTTAAAAAGCTTGGTGGTGTAAGGTTTGTAGCATAAATTAGCATACCTCATCTTTCTGAGAAACGCTATATCATTTAAAAAATCAGACTATCCCCCAAAGCGCTGTCTTTTAGTCTGCTGTTTCTAAGTCCTTTAATTCTTGCGTAGACTGCCATCCAGCTTCCCAGAGCGATCGATCTTTGAGCTGTCTGGCATTCAACCAAAAACGGATATTAGGATCGCAAGCCGCCACCATTTCCGCAAACACCCATTTACCTTCGTTTTTTCTGTTGACTACCTGGAAGTGCCGCCACCCCCAAGTTTTTTGGTGAGAAGTCCATCGGGAACCAACTAAATAAGGAAATTTTTGTTTCTTCGGCACAGTATTTTCGTTAACAAATATCTGACAAAGCAAGTTAATTGCAATAACTTCTTCTACTCTATTATATTAATCCTACATTCCCCACGAGCGAAAAACCTCTTCCATCATCTTTCGCTGAACTGGAGCTTACAGGACAGTCAAGCTAAACTCTCTCTGTAATATATAGCGGTTCTCAAGCGTGGTGAGATCTGCCCTATTGCCCACCCTTCGACTTCGCGATCGGACAAGATGCCCTATACGGAGGCCTATGCCGCATAGTACCTCATCTTGCTGAGAAAGGCTATATATGTGTTTATTGTAACTTGCAGCAGTTTCGCCTCCAAGCTCAAAATTAAGGGCAGTTCAGTGACTGCCCCTGTAATTAGATATACCTATGGAATAGGGTTCTTTTTTTGGGTCGATCGACAAATAGCAAATTTATGCAGCTCGAACTCGATCGTGAATCTCAAATCTAAAAGCAAATAACCTTGGTTGTAGTTGTGCGCCATCATCCGTTCTGCGAAACTGACTCAAATCTACTTTTTTAGCAGTTTTGACGTTCATTTCCTGCTTGTACCAAAGCGGTAGGCCACTTCTTGTCAGCAGGCGTTTTTCCGGGCCCAACTCTCCCTACAAACATGGTTTCAATCTCGATCCTGTCTCCTTGACGCTATACAGCTCAACAAAAACCACTTTTAAGTAAGATTGACTGATTTATGTACTCTGTCGCTACCCCCTTAATGACTTCCGTGTGAAGGCTTTTGGCCCGATAAATCCATTGGAAGTTGGGGAAGCCGGAGTCGCACCGCATTTGTTTGCAGCCAGAGAGTGATGGCGTGCTTCCGCTGCGGAGTCACGTACTCGCCCGGTCTGATCACGCCAGCACAGACACCGATGTTTTTCATAAGGGTTTCTCGCTCCGATGAACTTGCACCCTGTAGCAACCTGACTTGGGCTTTGATAAAATCCACGTTCATAGCAAAAAGTAAAATTAACTAAAGAACTCAGTTAAATAGCGATGCTTAGATTCCAGTTGTAACTCTAAAACCAATTGATACCAATCGAATTGATTCAATATCCCCAGGATGGGGATCGGGTGTCTAGAGCTAACCAACTTTATTTACTTTATCTGTTTTTGCCAGCAAAAGTGTCACTATGCTAGCAGTTTTGACAGAATTATTTATAATTAAGAACTGTTACAAATTTGGCTCACCTCCCACAATAATGCAGAGTTTAGTGCTAGCGCTACTCTCTTGAACTCAAAAAGTTCGGCATTACCTCGCGATCCATCCTTTTCTAGGTTTTATCCTCCCCCCTTGGGAAGGGATCGATCGCCGAACCTTCCTTTTCGATCGCCCCCATGAACACCCAGACACTGCTACCTTACCTTATTGATTTAGAGCAGTCCTATATTTAGCTCTCAACTATAACTTAAGGCATACGTATTGTTACTTGGGCTACCACAAGCGAGCAAGTTTTGATTCTGGTTGCTCAATGATATATTTTTTCGCTTTTGTTGCAAAGCTCTGATTATTGTTAATTAAGGAAGCTTAGTAATTTTTGTCAGCGAAAAATCGCTGTTGGCGAATCTAGACATTCTGCGCTAATGGGGATGAATCTGTTTTCCCGATTAATGGCGGGGATCGCCGACTACAACTACCGATCGCCCTTCATTTGTATAATTAATCACAAACCCCTCGATCCTAATAATTTTAAAATAGCACCAGTTCAAATAGGCTTCCATCTAGCGATAGCTGCTCCTACTCAAAAATATAAGTAAAACAAATCAACAGGCCAATACCCGCACGCTCTAGGTTGAGGGTACAGAATTATTTTTCGCCTTGAGTGTGTGATATCAATTCCGATTGCACTCACACATGATGTTAACAGTTAACAGTCAACAGTCAACAGTCAACAGTGAATTTACTGTGGTGATGCTGATTTATTTGATGTAATATCAGTTTAAAATGTCAAATATATAGCGATTTAATATATCCGCTAGATTGGCAATAAAACGTTTTTGGTCGGGATTTTATTCCTTCCATGTGTGCTAACTAAAGTCTTCACTACGAGCCAGTATTAATGACTGTAATTGTAGAAAAAATACGACACAATTAAATCAAGATTTAAGTGTATTTACAGTTTAAACCAACTAAAAATAACTAACATTTAATGGTTTGATTCACAAGCTAAATCAACTCATTTAGACAAAAAGAATTATTTTCACGACTTCCCGCAGGCGAGGATAAAAACCTGGTTGAGACTTTTTTTATACTGAAAAAACCAATATTTATATTAATTACGTTTGCACTCATACATGATGTTAACTGTTAACAGTCAACAGTCAACAGTCAACAGTGAATTTACTATTCCGATGAAGAGAGGATTTGATATTATGAGACAAACCCGGTTTATTTGCCTAAGTCCTGATTTCTTTTAAACACATCGTTACCGCTATCCTTCGGGTTGAAAAAAACAGGTTTTCTACTGTGGACGGGCGCGTCAATCGGGAGGAACTCATTTCGATCGCGCTTAAATGTTTTCTTGAAGCGCGATCGCGCAATAGCTCGAAGATATGGTATAATCAAGCGAGCGAAAACTGCACGGTCAACAGCTTGCGCGATCGATCTTCCCTGTCGATCGAGTTCCAGGACGTGAATTAAAGATATTAATTAACCAGTTCGTCGGAGATTGTTGGCTCAACAAAAAAACATCGCTCCGACAGCATATAAAATCCCCTCCGGCAAAATTGACGGAGGGGAAATTGTGGATAGAATTATGGGTGTTAATCGCTCTGTAGGTATTCTCTTGCAGTGTTAAGAGCGATCGGGCGATCGACCTACCTCAACTTGGTAGCTAAAATAATTTCCCGGTGGAAACCGGGAAATTATCAACTAAACCAACCTTTTTTCTATCGTTTCAGCTTAGCTTTCCAATTGGCGATAGCCTTTTGAGCCGGCTGATAACTCTTAGTACCCGACGGTATCAGCGAAGCAGTTTCAACCGCATCATTCAGCTTTCCTTGAGAGCCGCGCAACTGAGCAATTTTCAGAATAGCTTCGCTCCACTCTCCAATCAACTGCTGAGCTTCTTCATACTTGGGTTGACCAGCCTTAATTTTACTAGCTTGCTGGATGCCTTTAACGTAAGAAGAGGCAACTCCCCGCTTAATTTGACCCTTAGCCGCCGATAGCAAAGCAGTATTTACCTGCTGCTCTTTTGATAGCTCTTCCCACTGAGCGATCGCCTCTTTTGACTGATTGTAAACCGCCTTATTGACATCAGGCATCAATTTAGCCGCTGCGATCGCCCCGGTAAAGTCGCCCCGAGTCGCCCGCCCGTTAGCAATATCCAAAATCGTCAAACTCCAGCGCTCAATATCCTCCTGAGCCTGTGGGTAGAGCGGATCGCTAGCCGCAATCGTTCGAGCCTTAACCACCGCTCGATTAAAACTAGAAGCCGAACCATCCTTAAGGAAAGTTTTCGCCTCAGCCCACACCTGCTGGCTTGACTCAGTTTGCTTGGTTCCACTCGCGGCTTCCACCGCCTGCGGTTGCTTCTGCGGCAAAATAGCAGCAGTAGATTTTTTAGGCGGAGGATTTTGGGCATTCTCAACAGGCGATGGAGGCTCTGATTCCTGCTGGCCGATAAAAATCGATCGGTTCGTCAGAAAAACACCCAACAGCAGCACCAAAGCCGTAGCTCCACTCCACAAAACTAGCTGCTGCAAAAACGACTTGTCCGAGCCGCTGCGATCCGCATCCTGCGGAGGTACCGAGTTCGGTCGATCGTTCCCCCCACCAGCAGCAGGGACAACATTTGGCGGCGACACAGACGGCTTCTCCACCGGCGCATCAATCGCATTGTTAGCAGCCTCCGGCCGATCGATGCTAGCCGTAGCCACTCCGACTTGTGGGCGATCGAACCCCTCAGCCACACCAACAGCCATATTCCCATTCCGTCCCGCCAGCGCCGCAGTTGGCACCCCATTCGCATCCGGCAAAATCACCAAATGAGCCTTTCCTGGAGGATTCACCACCATCAAAGGTTCTTGTTTCGGACGCAAATGGTGGTCGCACAGCTCCGGGAGCCGATCGCTCAAGAAACGGTCTAAACCCTTAAGCGTCGTGCACTGTCCCGATCGCAAGCCCTCCAAAAGCGCCGTCGTAAAAAATCCCTGACGCAAAGCCGAAGTTTCCCGCGAAACTTGATTCGGGCGGCAAGAAAGCACCGTCGGGATTTCTAACTCCCGCGCCACCTCGGCCGTTTGAGCGCCGATCGTTTCCCCCGCCTTCACAATCTGGCTGCGGTTCATATCAACCAGCACCAACACCGTTTCCGTAGGAGCCTTTTTCAGAGTATTCAACAGGAACTCTACGGAAATCCCCGTACCCTCAATGTCCGCCGGATTTCCATCCGCCGGCATCAAATAATCCTTTCCTTCATAGCTGACACCGTAGCCGCTAAAAAAACACCAGAGTATATCTCCCTGTTGCAAGTGTTCCGCGCACAGGTTTTGCGTCAACCTCAGAATATTTTCGCGATTCGGATACGTTGATTGACCCCACAGCGACGGCGAGCTATCCGTCATCAGCAGACATCCCTCCGGTGCAAAACCAGCCTCCTCAGTCAAAAAACCGTACAGTGCCTCTGCATCCTCTTGGGCATAACTCAAAGGCTGGAGTAACTGATATTGATTGATGCCTATTGCAATACAAGCGTGATGTTTCATCGCCCTATACCCTATATATATAGTTAACAGCTTGCACAAAACGATAACACATAGTCGTTTAACGTTATATCCGCTTTTACCTTCTAGCCTCCGACAGCAATTCTCCCCAGCCACAACTCCCAATCATCCAAAATCAGCATCCTCAAAGTTTCACAGCTTAATATAGCGGTTCGATTGCGTGGTGAGCTATGCCCTATCCGGCCTATGCCCACCCTTCGACTTCCCTCGGGGGGCAAGATGCCCTAGGCCGGATAGTACCTCATATTAGAGCTCGAAAGGCTATATATTCCAGTCAAAAATTATACCCTCTACCTCTATTCAGAAAAATGACGTTAAATTGGATACACAGGCCGCTCTATTTGTTCTATTTGATTCTAATTTTTTGCAAACTACACAAAACAGGAGTAACCCGCTAAATGGTCTCTACAGTTCAAAAAGAAATTGCCACCCCCAGCGAGTCCCCACTCAAGAAAAAATTTCCTAAAAGCCACAACCATTATAGGTTTCAGGACTTTTTTGCCTTCGATCGCCAGTTTGGAACAATCAACGACTGGGGTAAGTCGCGCAACATTTTTACCAGCGAAGACTTCATCATCGGCTTGGTAGAAGGACTCGAAGAAGAAGTCGGCCCTGCTTCTTCTGTAATCATGTATACTATTGGTTGTCAGTGGGGAGTCCAAGATTCCGAATTTTTTCAAAAATGGTTTAGTGCCGAATTCGACCAGAACATTCGCCAGTCAAATCTCATGTTTCTGCTAGAAACTTGGTGGTGGCCGTTCACAGCTCAAGGTTGGGGTCGTTGGGAAGTGGACATGAGCGATCGCAAAAACGGGTGCATCTTCATCAACCTCTTTGACTCAGCAGTTGCTCGCACGTTGGGCGACGTGGGCAAACCAGTCTGTCACCTATACGCCGGTTTGTTTGCAGGTTTCTTCGGAGCTCTAGTCAAAAAGCCTCTAAGCTGCATAGAACTCCAATGTTACTCGATGGGAGAAACCTATTGTAAATTCCTCCTCGGCAACCCAGATAAAATTGATGCAGCAGCATTCTGGCTTAACGAAGGTGCTAACGCCCGCGATATTGAAAATCGACTGCAAAACGGTGAAATGTTGCGCTAAACAACCTGGAAAGGCACATACCCTGCCCTGCCTTTCCTCCCACCAATTCGCGATCGAAAGTGCGACGGTGGACCTCTCCAGGCAGGAAGAAAGATGAAAAGTCAAACTTTATGGTTGGACAAGTCTGTCCAAGACTTCTTTAATAACTACAATTGGCTGGGAAAACCTTTAGAAACCCAAAATGGCTCCACTCCCCGTCAAGTCCTGACTTTAACCCGATCGGTAGCCGAATTTTTTCAAGCTATTTCTTGGGAAGGAATTCCCCAAGTTGGATCCCTGCCCCTACCGCCACCCTTGCCAGTAATTTCTATTTCCGAACCAGCCGAAGTCACCATTGACGACCTATTCGACCTCTTTTAATCTGTTTGGGGAAGAGAAAACAAAAAAAAATCTATCTTCCCCCTTCCTTCTTCCAACTTCCATTTGTCTTCTTCCTTCTTCATTCCTCCTTCCTTTTAGAGAATAAATGCTATGGTGTGAGACATGACACAGAGAGCATTCAAGTACCGATTCTATTAGTGATGCCAGTTGGGAAGAATTAATCACGCAAGTTGAATATAAGTGTGAGTAGTACCGTAGGACATTTGTCAAAATTGACCGATGGTTTTCTAGCTATAGGCGTTGCCGGAATTACGGTAATATTGTAGATAAGTTACCAGTAAATACCAGAAAGTGGGATTTTCCTAAATGCGGGGCCAACCATGACCGCGATATTAATTCAGCTATTAAATATTTGGGCGGCAGGTCTTGCCGTTTCAGTCTGTGGAGCGAACGTAAGACTTAACAGAAATACTACTGTCGGGCAGTTAGTTGCCTAGAAACAGAAAGTCTAAGAAGTAATTCTTGGAATCAAGAGTGCGTTTATGCGCTTGGAGTATGTCAACAATAACCGATTACCACTAAATTAAAATTATGCACCCTGAAATTGAGGCGCTGCTGGATCAGGCAGAAAACCGTTTTTTAAAAGGCGAAGAACTCATAGCTTTTAAGCGTCAAATTGCAACCCTCTCCCAGCGCTTAAAAATTTATGAATTTTTGCGAGAGAAGGAAGCAAGCATCTTCCAACCAATCGCCAACCAGCTACAAGAAGCATTCCCAGATGAAAAATCAGAAACCCTAGAACGATCGCTCAAACACTGGCTCTTAGTCTTGCGGTACAGCTCTATGGCCATGCTGCTCAACGATCGAGATTTTCTCGAACAGCGACTCCTTGACTGGGTTTCCGGCATCGTCGAAGCCCACCACACTCAAAAAATCGAAATAAGTGTTTGCAATATGCTACAAACTCGCTTAAAAGAACTACTTTCTGAGCAAGCCAGAGCTATATTGCAACCATTCTTTGACCAAGCACAGTCAATGATTATCGATCGAGATAACGAAGAATAGGCAAATTCCCAATTCCCAATCCCTCCGCTTCGCTCCGCCCAATTCCCAATTCCTAATTCCTAATTTCCAATGATTAATATTGCCGACCTGCTCAAACAGCCCCGACTCCCTGGAAACTACTTTGCTAGCGATGCCTACGTCCGAGGCGACCTTGAACTCGGGCTGCTGGAGAACCGCCGGGGCGATCGACTCATAGCCCTCCCAGAAACACTAATTCAAGCCATTTATATCGGCTTAGAACAAGAAACCGGTCAAGCCTCCCGACTCGTCCTTTTTAACTGCGGTCGCTGGTGGGGAAAAAACTTCTACGTGCGTTTTTGCGAAGAAGTCAGCGAATACTACGGTCAGCCAGTTTCCGAAATGGAAATGGTAGAATTTCTGCAGTCCCTGCAACAGTGCTGGAAAACTCACGGATGGGGAACATTTGAACTTGACCCCAGCTATTCCGAACAGGGATTTTTAATAGTAAAAATTACTAACTCTCTGTTTGCCAAAACAGCCCCCAAATCCAAGTGGCCAGCCTGTTTTTTAGAAGCAGGAATCTTAAGTTCCTTCTTTACTCAGCTTACAGGTAGAGAACTCCACTGCCTGCAAACTTCTTGCGAATCCTTGGGTTCTGACTGCAACCGCTTTATTTTAGGGATACGCGATCGCCTGCAACCAGCAGATTTAATGCTCGAAGAAGGAGAAACTCACGAAGCTATTATTAGTAAACTTTGCAAACCCAAAAACTGACTTATTATCACAGCTATTAGTTGGTTTATAATAGCTGTGATAATATTTTAAATTTTCGGTCAATAAAAACTAATATCATCTCCGAAAATGGCGATCGCAATCAGATGGGTTCGATCGAAAGGAATGCAAGTCCTCTAATGATGAGGACTTGCATTCCTCATTACCAATTTTTATAGATTGCAGCAAATTGAGCCGACGTGGTACGATCGCTGCTATAGTGGGGAACGCAGGCCTAAAATTTTCTTTTTAGGAGACTGCTATCAGAGGGAGCATCTAAATTTTGCATTTGTAGTCCTGCCCCCCGCACAGCACAGGTTATACAACACTCGCTCTTGGCGGACAGCACTCAACTAAAACAATATTTTTACACAGCCGGAGATGCTCCAATATTCAGATGGACTTTATCATGTCTGGTAAATTACCATAACAAAAATATTTCGTAGTGCGGACTTTAGTCCGCAGCCTGAGAGCGGACTTTAGTCCGCACTACGAATCAATCTTATTGTTGTCAATCTACTGCCAACGAGATTATTCTTCCACCATTGCATCTACAAAAACATCTAAAAAGTAAGTTAAATTATAAAAAAGCTACAGAGTTTTAAAAATGGTTTTAGCCATCAAAAAAAGTTGGAAACTCGCAGCTAGACAATTCACAACTTACCCAACAAACTCATAAAACTTAAAAGCAATCACAACCTCAATTTTTTTGATCTAACTTAATGGACGCCAATGAACTTCTAAATCGATATGCAGCCGGCGAAAGAGATTTTAGACAGGCAAACCTGCGCGGCATTGTGTTGAGTCCGATCGATTTATTCCGTTCCAGCGATGCTCCAACTCTACGTTTGGACAACCTCAACGAACACCAGCAGCGACCCTACTTAATTGGTGCCAATCTCAGTGGGGCCGACCTCACCAAAGCCCATCTGAGCCGAGCAAACCTCAGCAAAGCCGACCTCAGCGGAGCAAACCTCACCGGCGCCAACCTCATGGCTGCAAGTCTGAGCGGAGCCAACCTCACCGGAGCCAACCTCACCGGAGCCAACCTCAGTGGTGCTCACCTGAATTGGGCAAACCTGACTGGAGCAATTCTCCTCAAGGCTAGTCTCATAGGTGCAGATATGAGCGCGGCAAAACTCTCCAAAGTCGTTCTGTGCGAGGCCAATCTCAGTAAAGCCTATCTGATTAAAGCTAATCTCAACGGGGCAAACTTGAAAGATGCAGACTTGAGTCTAGCCAGTCTCAAAGAAGCAGACTTGAGCCAAGCACAGCTCACCGGAGCTGAATTGTCCAAAGCCAATCTAGCCGGAGCCAACCTCACCGGTGCCAACCTCACCGGTGCCAACCTTTTGAAAGCTAACCTCAGACGAGCCAACCTCACTCAAGCCTATTTAAACGGCGCGTGTTTGAGCGAATCAGACCTCACCGAAGCTTGCTTGGAAAGAGCCAACTTGTGCAAAGCAGACCTCAGCAAAACCTACCTGAGAAAGATTGCTTTGAATGGCTGTCACTTAAGCGGTATCAACCTCAGCAACGCAGACCTGACTGGTGTAGATTTGAGTGGCAAACTTTTAACTGGAATCAATATGGCAGAGGCATTGTTAAACGAAGCTAATTTCAGCGGTGCTTATCTGATGGAAGCCAACTTGAGCGGGGCCAACCTCAGCAAAGCCAACTTGAGCGGAGCCTACCTGATTAGTGCCAACCTTTCTAATTCTTGCCTACACGAAATTGATTTGAGCAAAGCTAACCTGAGTAAAGCCAACTTACGGAAAGCTGACTTGACAGGAGCCAACCTCCGGGGAGCCATTCTCACTGAGGCCACTTTGACTGGAGCAAAATTGATTGGAGCCATTCTTCCTAACGGCAAAATTTATCGCGGTTAAGAAGGTGTTAACTCCCTTGATTATTTGCCCAGTAAAGTGCGGTTCATGTCCAGAATAGGAAAAAATAGGTTGGTTTCTTCAGTCGTGAGATATTGTTTGAGTACCTTTTTCATCACATCGTAGGTCACGGTCGCAATATTTCTAACTTGAACAGCACCTAAAATAGTTTGCAACCAAAGCAATAGTCGATCGCGCAACCGTTCAGTATCATTAATCAACAGTGCTGCCGTCGAATGCCTCAACACCCGCAGAATATCTCCACGGCACTTTTCAGTCACATCTTGAGTCCCCCGGCGAAATAAATTAGGGTCGAGAGACCGCATTTGTGCTTCCACTTGCCGCATAATTTCTGTTTCAGAGGCTTGAATTTTTTTATAAGCACTCATCCGGTGATTCAAAGACTGAAAGTAGTCTTTCAAAAATTGGAGCTCGTCAGCAGTGGCGTAGCGTCCGTCTGCTTCCGTACTTAAACGCGCAAGTTGGCTCAGCATATAATTTTTTTATTTTGGGCAACAATCTGTTTAAATACAACATATCAAGTTTTGACGCTAATTGGGGCAGCTTCCCCCATCCGCAATTAGATTAATACCAATTTCATAAAGTAGCGCTAGATATTACCCCCCCAACTCCCCCCAAAGCATCGGGGGGCTAAGACTTCATCAGCACATCTTTAGAAAAATGGTATAACGTTGGTAATTTACGCTTCTTTAGTCCGAACTAAATATTGTCCTACTTGGAAGCGGGTTTCATTAAGCTGTGCAACGATCGAACGAGTAATCAACTTTCCCGATTCCACAACTACTTGACCCGTAATTGGGTGTAGCAAATCTTGCTGGGCCCGGCGGCCGATCAGAGCTTCCACATTTTCGATAGCATTGATGTACATCCCCGCAGGTATCTGTACAACCACACCCTCGCCGATAATTTGCGCCTGACAAGCAAGTCGCGAATTGGCTTGAGCTGTAGTAATGACTTCCAACGTCCTCCTCTCGCGGCGGTTGATGTCAGACAAGCCTTCCATGCCGTCTTTAATGTAAACGTGGCAGGTAGCGCACATTCCCCGCCCTCCGCATTCCTTGAGAACGTCTAAGTCTTTGGAAAGTAAGGCAGACAGGATATTCGATCGGGTTTCCACTGCCATTTCTTCGGCAATTGGATCTAGTCTAATAATTTTAACCATATTGATTTTTCATTCTGTCCAATTAAGTATGCCAGCGTGAAATATTTAAAGTTCAAACAATTTGGGGTGATTCGTAAAAACGTTAAGATTGTTTGACAGCATCGGCTTCCGGTTCTCGAACCCTGATTGCATAACCGCGAGTGCTGTTTTGGTAATCGCTGTTGAGTCGCCCTATTCCCCAACGTAAGCTGCGATGGCTAAAACCTGAGACGGTTTCTCCAAAGCCTTAAACAAACTGTAATACTCGCGATCGACTAAAATAGCAGCCACGGGTAGTTCCAGATCGGGCATCCGAATCAGGCAATATTGATACTGATTCCGAAGCTCAAGGATTTTAGTAGGTGCGATTGCGCGATCGCCTTTAGTCAGCCGAGAATGAACCTGAGATAACATAGCAGTAACTGGCGATCGATTCAAAGTTTGAATTTTGGTCAGAATTTTTTACATATTTTAATACTAGCTCAAGCATTTCCTATAATTAGACAGATGCAACATTCTAAATACCGTATTTTAGGGCTAGTCGGACAAGGGCAATTCGGTCGGGTATTTTGTGCCAGCGTTCGAGAAACTCCCGCCAAAGACTCCCGCCTCACCAGCCAACTGGTTGCTCTCAAAGAACTCAGCCATCAAAAAGCCCCAACTAGCGAATTCTTGCGAGAGCTGTGGTTTCTGATCACCTTGCAGCACCCCAACATTGTCACCTGCCGAGCTCTAGAACACACAGCTACAGGCAGGTACTTGGTCATGGACTACTGCGAGGGCGGAACCCTCCGCAACCTGCTCAAACAAGACCGTCCCTTGCGGCTGCTCGAAGGTTTGCAGTTAGTCATGGAAGTTTTAACAGGCTTAGACTACGCCCACCGCCGAGGTGTAGTTCACTGCGACGTAAAACCAGAAAATATTCTCCTAACTCTAGGCTCCAGAGGTTGGTCGCCACGCCTGTCTGACTTTGGTATCGCCCGCCGGCTGCCAGAAATCGGTACAACTCGCCTCCATCAAGAACTTTCTCCAGACGCTACCGTAGGTTCCCCCGCTTACATGGCCCCAGAGCGGTTTTACGGTCTTTATTCCCCCATGTCAGATATATATGCAGTGGGAATTCTGTTGTTTGAGTTGCTAATGGGCTACCGCCCTTTCGGTGGAACCCCCGGAGACTTGAGGTGGGCGCACCTGAATCAACGCTTGCAACTTCCCGACGCTATTCCCGAACCTTTACAAGCAATAGTCAAAAAATCTTTGGAAAAGCTTCCGGCCCGGCGTTTTGCCAGTGCTTCCCAAATGGCTCAAGCTCTGCGGCTGATCCTGTACGACCCCGCTGTCAGGCAATTGGGCGACTGCATAGTTCCTTGGGAAAATCCCGCAACCCGCGGCGCTAAAAGTCTGAAGTCCGACACTGATTCTTTGACCCAAGTCGAAGAGAAAGAACCATCAGGGCAGGCTATTAATTTACTTCAGACTGTGCGTTATGCGGTTTCGCAGCCAAAGCCGCTGATACTTTCTGCACCGCTGACGGCTTTGATTGCGACTGAGAAGTATCTCTACGCTGCAGTAGATAAAGATGTGAAGGTTTGGTGTCAGCCGGAAAATCCGCTAGTTACCGAAGAAATGCCGACTTCTATATCTATGCCGGAAACCGTGCGTGGCATTTTACCGACTTCCCACGGCTGCTGCGTTCTGACTCCACAAAAAATTTACTGGATGGGCGATCGATCTTGGGAACCTCACTGCTTGCTGGATACGGGTTTAAGGCAAGGTGCGGATGCTTTTAAAGCTGCTGTTGATTCTCACGGCCGCTGGTTGACAGTGGCTGTTCCGGGAGAACTGCGCTTTTATGCTTTAGGTGCAAACATTGCCGAGGGCAATTTAGAACAAGCTCCCAGGTCGATCGCTACTGTACCGTTCGCGGAACACTATTTACCTGAATTAATGTTTTTGGATGGGCGACACGTCTTAGCCATTTGGCCGGACAACGAACCGAAAAATCCCCAAACTATTTTTAGGGTTTACACTCGTCGCGGCAATTCGGTGGGTTCTGTGCGGTTGTCTGCCAGCGTCGGAGAGATGCTGCTGACACCTGAGCCTTATACTTTGCTGGGAATTCCTCAATCTGGGAAAGCGGCCGTGTTGTTGATGAAATTGTGGCCGCTCAAGGTAGCTCGGATTCCCCTGGAAAGTTTGCCCGTCTCTGCTTGTGTGGCTAATTGGGGATGGGTTTTGGCGGATGTTGCGGGGCAGATTCTCGTTTTAAACAGTCAAGGTACTCAAGTAGGGAATTTTAGCAGCCCCGCTACACCTAGGGCGATCGCCCCTTGGGGGAAGACGGGTTTGGTGATTGCTACGAATACTGATTCGGAGGGTCACTTACACTTTTTAGATGTAGGCGTTGAGGAGGCTAGCTCGATATCGAACCTCAAAGGCTGATAACTAACTTAACTATCAGGTGTTTCGGGGTTGTTTGAATTAAGGAGAGTTTAGTTGCGGGTGATTTTGGTCTAACGGGACACGGCACGCGGGCGATCGGGTTAATCCTACGTCCAACCCCCCTTTCGTCAAGTCCAGCGAGTGCGCGCACTACTTATATATATGAGTGAGGTTCACCAACCACCTGCTTGTGTGATGGTGAACCGTGCGATCGGTCGTCACACCCTAGCTCCAGCGCGATCGGGCGATTAAGTGCGATCGTCTTTTACCTTGCGAAGCATTTTATATGGCCTTGATGACAGACCAGCCAAAAAGACGGTTAGCAGTGGAAAAAGGGCGTGTTGGGGGCAAAGAGGAGTGAGCTAGGGGATGAAAAACAAAACTCAGCAGTGGAAACCCTTGCTGCCTATGACTTCCAAATCAAGCAGAAAACTTTGCAAAAAAGCTTGACAACTCAG
>NZ_JAUBTN010000094.1:0-17966 GCF_036705055.1 Microcoleus sp. CZ3-B2
TGCCATTTTTTCAGAAGGGTATGAGAGCTATGTCCTTGATTGAGTCTATGTTTTAACGGGGTTGTCACCCCGTCAGGAGTAGCAGCTAAAGATATTTTGAAATCCCAAAAGTTATCCGATGAGGAAACATGGTCAACATTAATTGATATTTATCAAGGCAATCCTCTGTGGTTGGAGTTGACTGCAACGCTGATTCAAGAGTTGTTTTGCGGGAGAGTTTCTGAGTTTTTGCAGTGCGAAATGCCGATTTTAGATGAAGGGTTGCAATTTCAATTATCCCAACCTTTTGGGCGTTTGACTGCGGCAGAGTTGGCCGTGATGGTTTATCTTGCTAATCAAGCTGAACCCGTTGCTGTGTCTCATTTTTTTAACAAAATACAGTTTTCGCCGTCAGAAATAGTCAATGCAGTGCGATCGATCGCAAATCGGTTTTTATTGAATGCAATAGAAGAGGAAAAGATAAGTTTGTTTAGTTTAAATCCGGTGCTGAAACAGTATGTAAAAACTCAGTATCTTTCTCACTGATATCAAATTAGGTTGATCGACGTGATATCCGTAGGGAAACGGCACTGCCGTGTCCGTATCCATATGGATGTCAAATTAGGTTGATCAACGTGATATCCGTAGGGAAACGGCACTGCCGTGTCCGTAGCCCTAGGAAACGGCACTGCCGTTTCCCTACCGTTTTATTTTATCGCACTTTACCAAATCGACTCAAGATTCAAAATAAATCCGGGGAGAACATCTTCACCTGATACAGTGGCTGGAGATTCCAACACTTCAACTTCTTGATTCGGACGATAAATCTCCACTTGTCGCGATTTGCGATTAATCAACCAACCTAAAACTGCACCGTTATCTCGATATTCTTTCATCTTATCCTGAGTTTCTTTCAAACTATCGCTGGGAGACATTAACTCAACCACAAAATCAGGACAAATGGGGGGAAATTTCTTTTGTTGTTCAGGAGTTAGTGCATTCCAGCGTTCTAATTTTACCCAAGAAGCGTCAGGAGAGCGATCTGCCCCATTGGGAATTTTAAAACCGCCAGAGGAATCAAAAACTTTACCCAGTTTATTTTGCTGATTCCAAATCCAAATCTGTGCAGTTAATCCTGCATTGCTGCTGCTAGTTTCTCCTCCTGCTGGTGACATGATAATTAATTCTCCTTTCGCTGTGCGTTCCAGTCTAATATTTTCATTCTCCTGACAGAGTTGAAAAAACTGCTCGTCTGTCAGCTTAATAATTGGATTGAGGTTGAGGGTGAGGGTAGTCATAGCGGTATTTTATCGTAGCTAAACGACCTTTATTGGGGATTGTAGCATATTGAGTGAGTTGCGAGGGCGATCGCTTCCTACTCATCAAAACCCTCGCAAAAATATAAGGACACAGCAATGCTGTGTCCCTACAGATTAAAGGCGATTGTCAGAAATTCGGAGGTTTATTCTACCCCCTCAATCCGGTCTTCCACCTCCTGATAAAGTTCGCGCAAGCGATCCAAATTACTCTCCGAAGTCTCCCAATAACCCCGGCCATTCACCTCAAGCAAAGTGCTGACAATCTTGCGGAACGAATGAGGATTTAAATTCAGCAAACGCTTCTGCATCTCCTCATCTTGGATAAACGTACCGTTCACATCCTCATACACCCAATTATCCACCGCGCCCGCAGTCGCACTCCATCCAGTCGTGTTCACCAGACGCTTAGAAATCTCCCGCACGCCCTCATAACCGTGCGACAACATCCCCTCGTACCACTTCGGATTCAGCAGCTTAGTCCGCGAATCTAAACGCACGGTTTCTGATAGCGTCCGCACCTGCGCGTTGGCTGTGGTGGTATCAGCAACAAAAGATGTTGGTTGCTTCCCGTCGGCGCGCAAACTGCCGATCAATTTAGTCGGATCGGAGTCGAAATAGTGCGACACGTCAGTTAGCGAAATCTCCGCAGAATCTAAGTTTTGGAAGGTGACATCAGCAGTTTTTAAGGATGACTCAAAAATCTGCCTGTCTTGTTCCATAGTTCCCGGATTGTCCGAAGAAAAGGCGAAGGATTTGCGGGTTAAATACATTTCCTGCAACTCGGCTTCGGTTTCCCAAGTGCTGTTTTCCACCGCCAAGTTGACGTTAGATGAATAGGAACCGGAAGCGTTGGAAAAGACGCGGGTTGCTGCTTGGCGCAGGTTGATTCCCATTTCTTCCGCTTGCTTCAAGGCGTGTTTGCGGACGAAGTTCATTTCTAAAGGTTCGTCGGCTTCTGCTGCCATTTTCACGGCTTTATCTAACAAATTCATCTGGTTGATGAACAAGTCGCGGAATACGCCGGAACAGTTAATTACTACGTCGATTCGAGGCCGTCCCAACTCTTCTAAAGACAGCAATTCCAGTTTGTTTACCCGGCCCAAAGCATCGGGTACTGGCTTCACTCCCACCATCCACATTACTTGGGCGAGGGATTCGCCGTAAGTCTTGATGTTGTCGGTTCCCCAAAGCACAACGGCGATGGTTTCGGGATAGTTTCCACCGTTATCGGTGCGCTGTCTTTCTAATAGTCTGTCAACGACAACTTTAGCAGACTTGACCGCACCCGTCGTCGGGATTGACTGCGGATCTAAAGCGTGCATATTCTTGCCAGTCGGCAAAACATCTGGGTTGCGAATCGGATCGCCGCCGGGCCCAGGCACAATATACTCGCCTTCTAACGCGCGCAACAAAGCGCCTAATTCGTTGTCGGCACAAACTTGCTGCAAGCAGAATTCCAGATACTCAAACAGCGGTTTAATCGGTTCTGGATCGACTTTTTTGTAACCGGCTGCGTGCAAGGCATCAATCCAAGGTGTTTTCTTGCCCATGTTGAAGAAATTTAACTTGGAAACTAGGGAAACTCGGCCTTCAGCGTCGGTTTGTTCCTTTACCAAAGCGGCCACGGCATCCCGACAGGCTAGGGTGATGTTTTGCAGCAATTCGACATCAACTAAAATGCCTTTGTCGCTGTTGGTGTAAACTTCTTCGATATCGCGTCCCAGACTGTTGGCGATAATTCGCGGTAAGCTGATCAAGTTGTCTTCTTCGCGGTCTAAATTGGCGATATTTACTAAAGTTGCGATCGCCTCTTCCGCAGTTGGCGGCTTCCCGATAATATGCAAACCGCAAGGTAACAACCGCGATTCAATCTCCATCAACTTGCGGTAAACCAAGCCAACCAAATTGTCCCGTTCCTGGGCACTCATCCCCGCAGCAACGCCTCTTTCCTGTTCGGGAGGTAGGTCAATATCTTTGTCCAAATTGACCAAACGGCATTTTTCCACGATCGCATCCACAATCGGCACGCCCCGGCCCGTATCCTTCAAAGTTTGATAGGAAGCAATCAACTCGCTGAGTTCCTGCAAACCTTTGTACAACCCAGCATTTTCCGCCGGAGGAGTCAAGTAAGAAATTGTTTCAGCATAACTGCGGCGCTTGGCAATTGTTGCCTCGCTGGGATTGTTGGCGGCATAATAATAGAGATTAGGAATCTTGCCAATCAAACTGTCAGGATAACAATCGATCGACATTCCCATCTGCTTACCCGGCATGAATTCTAGGGAACCGTGAGTGCCGAAGTGCAGCACCGCATCCGCACCCCAAATGCGCTCCAAATATGTGTAGTAAGCAGCAAAACCGTGGTGCGGGCTGGCGGAACGAGAGAATAACAACCGCATCGGATCGCCTTCGTATCCAAAGGTAGGTTGCACTCCGATAAATACGTTGCCGAAATGTTTGCCGTAAATCAGCAAATTTTGTCCGTCGCTGTTCAAATGTCCCGGAGGCGGGCCCCAATTTTCTTGCAAGCGTTCCGAGTAAGGAGTGAATTCTTCATACTCAGCTACGGACATCCGGTGAGCAATATTTAACTCTGGACTTTGGTATTGGGCTGTGGCGTCGTGGATGACTTCTTGCATCAGCTTTTCGGCAGATTCCGGCAGTTCTGGCAAGTCGTAACCGTTACCTTTTAAGGCTTTCAATACTTCGTAAATCGAGCCGAAAACGTCGAGGTAAGCTGCTGTTCCAACGTTGCCTTTGTCGGGGGGGAAACTGAAAACGGTGATCGCAACTTTCTTATCTAATTTTGGTTTGCGGCGCAGCATTGCCCATTTCATGGCGCGCTGGGAAATTGCTTCAATTCGGTCTTGCAGGGCGATCGCCTTGCCAGTTGCGCCATCTCTTCCCGACAAAATAATCGGTTCGATCGCACCATCCAACTCAGGAATGGCAACCTGCAAAGCAACTTGAATCGGGTGCAAGCCCAAATCGCTATTTTCCCACTCTTCCGTCGTTTGGAAAACCAGCGGCAAAGCCACCATATAAGGGCAATTGAGCTTTTTCAAAGTGTCGATCGCCTTTGGGTGATCTTGTTTCGCCGGGCCACCCACCAACGCAAAACCAGTCAGAGAAACTACCGCATCGACGATCGGCAGCGGTGCCACACCTTTGGCCCCAACTTCCAAGAAAAAGGTTTCCACCGGTTTCGAGAAGTCCAAACCGCCGGCAAAAATCGGTAAAACCCGCGCCCCCATTGCCTCGAATTCCTGGACGATTGCGACGTAGTGCGCGTCATCTCCGGTAACTAAGTGAGTGCGCTGCAACACTAAACCGATGCAGAGTGCGAGGGGGTCTTTGAGGTCTGCGGAAATATCTGTGCGGGCATTATACCAGTTCAGATATCCTTTGACATCATCAAACATGGACGGTGCCAAAGGATGCCAAATCCCCATATCCGGGTAGACAACGGGCTCTTGAAAAGTTAGCTGTTCCTGGCCTTTGAAGACATATTTATGGGACAGCATCAGCAGGAAGTTTTCCAAGTTTTCTTGGGAACCGCCCAGCCAATACTGGAAACTTAGCATGAAGTTGCGCGCATCTTGGGCTTTGTCGATCGGCAAATATTTCAGCACTTTCGGCAAAGTTTGCAGCAGTTTCAGCATTCCGTCTTGGAAGGAACTCCCGGATTTTTCCTTCCGTTTTTTCATGAATTCGCCGATCGCGCTTTTGCTTTGTCCCAACTGCGCCATCGAGAAACTGCCCATTTTATTCAGGCGCATCACCCCCGGCATCGACGGGAAGACGACGGCGACATCCAAGCTGTCGCGCAGCGGTTCTACAGCCGCTACCACTTTTTCGGCCAAATCTTCGATAAAAATTAGAGAAGCAATAAATACGTTGGCATCGGCCACATCCCGCTTGAAGGCCTCGTAATTTTCCGGGCTGCGGAGTTCTTCGATCAGGTAGCCGCTGATTTCTATTGCCAGATTCGGATTTTTGTTATTTATCGCTCGAACCGCTGCGGACAGGGCGCTTTGATACTGCGGTTCTAGTACGACATAGACCACCTTCATGAGCGATCGCCCCTGCAAGTTTTCCGGCACGACGTGGCGAATGGTGGGCTTGACGTGAGTGAACATCCGGTTAGGCTCCTTTAAGATGCTGTTTTCGGCAATCGGGAATTTTTTTATCCCATAAGCATTTTTACCAGAAAACGCTTGCCATTGGGCGATTTGAGCCTGCACATGACACAATTCGACAAATTTATTACGATTTTTCGTTACATTATTTGACAAATTCCTTGAGCAAACACTCCAAATTTTATTTGTAAATCTTTACTTGACAAAAAAATCTATATATGTATTCATAAAATATGATAACAAAATAAACGATCGACCAATCTTTGATAAAAACGCTCCTGACCAAGGTTCCAAAGTTTGTAGAACTAATTAAACTGGCGATCGAGCAATTAATCAAATGCAGAAAAAAATCAGTTCCGAATCTGCAATTTTCCGTTCTGATGAGTTCCGCATGAGAAAATTTATATATTGGTCGGGAACTTAAAACAGTTTCATAAATTCAGTATTGTATAAGTTCCCGATCCGCGATCGATCGCTGGCGAAATTAATTGCTTTTGATTGTCAGGCTCATCAAAACCCTAGGGGGAAAACATGGCTAACTACGCAATTTTCGACGAACAATACTACCTAGCCCAATATCCTTGGGTCAAACCCGCCATTGATGCAGGAATCATCAAATCCGGCAAAGAACACTTTGAAAAATACGGTCAAGCCGGCGGCTTAACTAAAATATCGCGGTATTTTGACGAAGATACTTACCTCGCCGCCAACCCAGACCTTCAACCCTTCGTCCGCACAGTCAATCCCAACGCACCTTTTGCCACAGGCTTAGATCACTTTATTCAGTTCGGCTACGATGAAGGACAGCGCCGGGCCTCGGTATCTCCCGAATACAACGAAAGCTTTTATTTAGCAAACAACTCTGAACTGCAACCGTTTATTCAGAACGGAACTTTCAAATCTGGGTATCAGCATTTCATTCAATTTGGCGCAAAAGAAGGTCGTTTTGGAACTTCATTTTTTGAACCGGAATACTTAAAAGAAAACCCCGATATCGTGCCGTTTGTCAACTCAGGCGCATTGAAAACCGGTCGCGAACACTTCTTCAATTTCGGGAAAAACGAGCCCAGCCGCTCTGCGACTTTTGTCGGCAGCCGCAGCAACGATGTCATCACTGGTGCGGGTGGGGGAAATGCCGAACTTATCGGAGTAGAAGTAGGTATCGATCGCAATGGCAACCGGCAGTATGAAAGCTTTGGCACCAATGAATTCGATGTGCTGACCGGCAGTCCGGGCATTGATACATTCGTCCTCGGAGTTCCAGCAGCAGCCCAGAATCCCTCCGCGACACCGCTGTATACGGGTAACGGTCAAGCTACAATTCGGAACTTCGACATAGAAAACGATTTGATCCAACTGCAAGGAAATTCTTTAAACGACGGCTACACCCTGAATCCCGTTGGCAACAATTTGTCAATCCAGCGTTTTGGAGATGTGCTCGGCGTGATTGAAGGAGGTGCAACTTTGGGTTTGACTTTCCAAGAATCTAACGGTAACGGTACTTTCTTGATTGGATAGTCAGTAGTCATTGGTCATTGGTCATTGGTCATTGGTCATTAGTCAGTAGTCAGTAGTCATTAGTCAGTAGGGGCAGTTCCCCGTGCGGGCAGTCTTAGTAGTGATTAGTGATTAGTGATTAGTCATCAGTCATCAGTCACTAGCTAATGCTGTTGATTGATGACTTTTGATTTTTTGGGCAATTGTGCCGTAAAATATTTTGCTCGATCGCACTTTACATTCTTACTTAAAAAAGCAAAAATTAATTACGATATCTTTGACGAACAATACTACCTCTCGCAATATCCGTGGCTGAAACCAGCCATTGATGCAGGAATCGTCAAATCTGGAAGAGAACACTTTTAAAAATTTGGTCAAGCCGCCTGCCTCACAAAAATATCGCGGTACTTTGACGAAGATAGTTACCTTTACGGAAATCCAGATATTGCTCCCATTGGTTCGCAAATCGAGATTTAGCTATCCAAACGAACGGCTTCCCGATCTTTGCAAATGGTGTTCCCACAACCAGTCGCTTTGACACGATCGCTGTTATAGAAGGCGGCGCAAATGTCAAGTTGAATGTATTACCACAACTTAATGGTTCTCTACTTCTACTTGGGTAGAAATCTCGAAGCTATTGGGGATTTGGCTGATTGTTGCTGGGGAGTGCGATCGCTAATTGAGCTTTAATGAGATTAGACACTGAAAAAAAAATCACCCGATCGGGTGATTTTCTCGATTCCAGATGATTGATAAATTGCACAAACAGCAAATTAAGTCCGCAGAATAAAAACATGGCTAACTACGCAATTTTTGACGAAAAATACTACCTTTCGCAGTATCCTTGGGTCAAACCAGCGATCGACGCAGGAGTTATCAAATCTGGACAAGAACACTTTGAAAAATACGGTCAAGCCGGCGGCTTAACTAAAGTATCGCGGTATTTTGACGAAGCTACCTACCTGGCTGGCAACCCCGACATCGCTGCCTTAGTCCGCACCCCCAACAACCCAAACGCTCCTTTTGCGACCGGGCTAGACCACTTTATCCAATACGGTTACGAAGAAGGTCGCACTCGCGTATCGCCTGAGTATGACGAAGCGTTTTATATCGCAAATAACCGACAGTTGCAGCCGTTTATTCAGAATGGAACTTTTAAAAACGGCTACCAGCATTTCATTCAATTCGGCATCAAAGACGGTCAGTTTGGGACTTCTTTTTTTGAAACAGAATACTTACAAAAAAATCCCGATGTTCGGCCGTTTGTCGAATCGGGAGCATTGAAAACTGGTCGGGAACACTACTTCAATTTCGGCAAAAACGATCCAAGCCGCTCTGCGACTTTTATCGGAAGTTCCGGGAATGACATGATTGCCGGTGCTGGGGTGGGAAATACCGAATTAATTGGAGTTGAAGTAGGTTATGTTGCAAACAGTAATGGCTTTACCATTCCCGGCAGAAATTATGAAAGTGACGGCAGCAATGAATTCGATACTCTCACTGGCGGTAGCGGCCGCGATAAATTCATGCTCGGAGACGTTTTAGTAGGTCCTGGTGGTAAGGGATACAGTTCCCCAACAAAGTTATATATCGGGCCGGGTTTTGCTACAATTCGGAACTTTACCCAAGGTCAGGATAGCATTCAGCTAGCAACAAGCGATATCCTACCTTCCTTAGATAACTTCTTGATATTTCCCATCAACAACAATCGAGATTTAGCTATCCAAACGAACGGCTTGTCTGTCTCCTTTCCAGACGGAAGTTCGGGAATTAGTAGATTTGACACGATCGCTGTTATTGAAGGCGGCGGAAATCTCAAGTTGAATCTATTACCAGAAAATAGAGATAATCCACCTTTAGGCTCTAGAGTTAATCTACCTTTACTTGGTTAGAAATCTCGAAGCTATTGGGGATTTGGCTGATTGTTGCTGGGGAGTGCGATCGCTAATTGAGCTTTAATGAGATTAGACACTTGAAAAAAAAATCACCCGATCGGGTGATATTTTCAGTTCCAGATGATTGATAAATTGCACAAACAGCCAATTAAAGCCGCAGAATAAAAACATGGCTAACTACGCAATTTTTGACGAACAATACTACCTTTCACAGTATCCGTGGCTGAAATCAGCCATTGATGCAGGAGTTATCAACTCCGGGAAAGAGCACTTTGAAAAATACGGTCAAGCTGGTGGGCTCACCGCAGTATCGCGTTACTTTGATGAAGAAACCTATCTAGCTCAAAATCCAGATATTGCTCCCCTTGTCCGTACCGCAAACAATCCAAACGCACCTTTTGCCTCTGGTTTAGACCACTTTATCCAGTTTGGTTACGAAGAAGGTCGCACCCAAGTATCGCCTGACTACGACGAAGCGATTTATTTAAAACGATACCCTGTACTTGTGCCGTTTGTACAGAACGGCACTTTCAAATCAGGATTAGATCATTTTGTCCAATTCGGAGCAAAACAAGACCTTTACGCGAACACCTTTTTTGAACCAGAATACTTACTAAAAAACCCCGATATAGCAGCAGCAGTCAAGGAGGGAGTTTTTAAAACAGGCGGAGAACACTACCGAAAATTTGGACAATTTGAGCAAACGCGATCGGCTACATTTGTCGGCACTAAAGAATCTGACATTGTGACGGGATTTGGTGTAGGACAAGTTGAAATCATTGGTATTCAAGTATCTTTGAATGCAGCGGGCGATCGAGTTTATGAAAAACCTTCCCAGCTTCCCTCCCCCCCTGTAAATGACACCCTAATTGGCGGTCAAGGTACTGATACTTTCGTGCTCGGTGTTGGGGATTTTGCCGATGTGAATGGGGGGCGTTTTTACGGCGGGTTACTCAACAGCAACTACGCTACGATTAAAAACTTTAACCCGCAAGCCGATAATATCGGCCTAGCAGGAGAGCGAGGCAACTATCTATTTAACAATACTCCTAATGGAGATTTTAGGATTAGCGTGGGGCCGATTAGGGCTGTTGCACCGGTAGCTATAGTCGAGGGCGGTGCAAATATGCCGTTTCTAGTAAATCGGGGGCGCGATCTCTTAATTTTTGATAAAGTTTCTGTATTCAATAACTTTTTGGAAGCTGGATATTTAGCAAGCAATCCCGATGTTGCTGCGGCGGTTAAAGCAGGAACTTTTGCTTCAGGTCTCGACCAGTATACAAAAGTTGGGCAATTTGAAACCAATCGTTCGGCAACTTTTGTCGGGACTTCGGGGAATGATGTTGTGACTGGTTTTGGTAAGGGAAAAACCACAATTATTGGAGTTGATTTTGATGCCAGTTATTTCAGCGACGGTAGCAACGAATTTGATACCTTGATTGGTAGCGAAGGTGCTGATACTTTTATTTTGGCTTATGATAATAATAATTCGGGTTCTCCTGGTAGTGGCTTAAGCAACACGACTCAAGAATTGTACACAGGCCCGGGGGAGGCTCGGATTCGCGGCTTCAACTCCAGTCAGGGAGATGCACTTCAGCTATCAGGCACACTCAGTGACTATCAAATATCTTCAGTGGGTGGAGATTTAGTTATCTCAAAAGCAGGAGATAGAATTGCAATTCTTGAGGGAGGTGCTGGATTAAATTTGAAACAACAGACATTTCCTAGAACCGAATTTGGGCCTAGTCCTTTCCTGCTAGGTTAGAAAGCAATTAATACCAACGAGAAACCCGATCGCTCAAAACAACCGGGTTTCTCAATAATTAAGCCCGATCGCACTTTGCTATTGCGGCAACTCGCCAAAGCGATCGCGATATTGAGCCACCAACTCTTCAGCCGTCAAATACCTAGTACCTCCTTCGTCAAACCAATACAAAACTTCCAACTGTCGCTCCCCATCGCTGTACCGACCTCGACCAATTCCTAAACCCACTTCCGGCATCCAGAAAGGTTCACCAATTTGCTGTTCGTACTCGCCATTTACCAAACGATAAACTTCAAACGGTTGATGTTGGTCTCGCCGCCAGTAGTAGGGATTGTAAATCACATAGTACAGCACGCCCAACCGCGCGTAAATCTCAATTTTTTTATCGTATTCACCGCCATAAGTTTGAGAAACAATCTCTAGGGCAAAAATCGGGGGAATATTATTTTCTTCCCAAAGGACGTAACTGAGGCGCAAAGCATCGCCTTTGAACCTTTCAACACCCAAACTCAAGAAGCCGTCAGGAACAATTGGAACCAGATGACTTACTCCCGTCGTGTGATAAACTGCCATATCCACGCCAAAAAACCAGTCGTTCCGCTGCCGCCAGTGAAATTTGAGCAAGAATAAAAGTAAGTTGGGAAGGAAGTTTTGATTTTCGTTATCCACAGGAGTATCATCCGAAGAAGGAAGCTCGGCGCCGGTTGGCAAACGCATTTCTCGATCGAATAGTACCATGATAGAAAAATGGCAAATTTATTAATTAATTGTATCATCTAGAAACCGGATTTCTCCAACTTAATGTCGGCAGGGGTCGCCCGTTATAACGGTACTCCGTTTAACGGGTGGGGAATGCCTACCAACAAAAAACTGAGCGATAGCGAAACGTCATTATTCTGGGGTTGTTTGTTGCTCAACATACTTTCTTAACTGCTCAATTGTCATACCGCCACAGCTAGTCACAAAATACGAACCCGTCCAGAAAACAGGTTTAGTATAGACTTGTTTTAATTCTACTGCAAACTCTTTTCTCAGTAGCCTACTAGAAACAGTTTTGTGTCATGCAGACGGTAAGTGTATAATAAATCTCATGATACTCACCTATTGCTACAGAATCAAGCCTAGTGCCGAACAGGAAGCCGTTATGCTCTATACCTTGGAGTTACTAAGACGGCACTGGAATTATGCGCTAGGTCAACGTCTAGATTGGCTGCGGCGTACCCGTTGTCAAATAGACCGATGTAGCTGTCGGAGCGAACCGATAGGAGATATTCCAGAAAAAGTAGATTATTACACCCAGCAATCAGCACTTAAAGAAACGAAGCTCCTTTACCCCGAATACAAGAAAATTTGGGCAGAGTCTCAACAAGTTAACTTGCAGAGACTGGTTCATGCTTGGGAACGCTGGTTAATTCCAGATAAATCAGGCAAGCGTGGCGGACGACCTCGGTTTAAAAAAGCTGGAGAGTTACGCTCATTTGTCTATCCACGAATCAATTGTTCTAAGGCAGGAGCGTATCTAAGTAATGGAGTATTGAAGCTATCAAAGATAGGTGAGATGCCAGTTGTGATGCACCGCCCTATCCCTAATGGTTTTATTCTCAAGACTTGTACGATTATTCGCAAGGCAGATGGTTGGTATTGTTGTATTCAGGTGCAGGATTCTACAGTACCGTCGCCGTTACCAGTAGAAGAAATTAAGTCGGTCACGGCAATTGATGTGGGCTGCGAAAAATTTCTGACTACCGCACAGGGACAAGCCGTAGCAGTTCCTCGGTTTTATCGTTCATCACAAAATAGATTAGCCAGAGCGCAACGCAAATTAGCGCGTCAAGAAAAAGGTTCTAAAAATTGGGAGAAACAGAAAAATAGAATTGCACTATTACATTTGAAGGTGGCTAGATGCCGCAAAGAGTTTCATTATCACGTCGCACATTGGCTGTGCCAAACTTATGATTTAATTTCATTTGAAAATCTTAATATCAAAGGCTTAGCCCGTACCAGATTAGCGAAATCAATCCTAGATTGTGCCTGGGGCGCGTTCCTACAAATTCTGCAAGCAGTGGCGGTTAAACGCGGCAAGCAAACAGTAGAAGTGTCGGCTCGTGGCAGTAGTATTGAGTGTTCTAGTTGCGGTAGGAGAGTTGAAAAGACCCTGAAAGATAGAGTGCATGAGTGTCCTAGTTGTCGTTTAACCATTGACAGAGATTGGAACTCAGCACTTGTATTATTAGCTCGTGGACTTGGGGCGGTTGGACTACCGCTTCCTGGCTGTGGAGGCTTAGGGGATGCCCAGCCGTCGATGCAGCAATTTCTGATTGTGAAATTGGAAGCTCCCGTTATAGTCGGTACTCCGACTTAACGGTGAGAGTTGTCACTTAACCCGGCTTCTAAGTCTTTAATATATATCTTGGAAAAGTCAAATTCACCCCCCGCAAGTCCCCCCTTCTGCGGGGGGAAACAAGAAATAATCTTGCCCCCTCCCCGCGAGTTCGGGGAGGGTTGGGGTGGGGTGCACTGTATTTTTGCAAAAGTTCTAATGCCGATCGCGCGCCAGCTTCAAAACCTCAACGACATCTTGATGATGTTCCGAAGATGCCCAAATTAAAGCAGTCCAAGTATTATTATCCTTAGCTTTGATATCAGCACCCGCCTCCAGCAAAACCTGCACAACATCAGCGCGCCCGCTACCCGCCGCACTCATCAAAGCCGTCAAACCAAAAGTAGTTTGAGCATTCACATCCGCCCCAGCTTCCAGCAAAAGCTGTACAATCTCGCTATGTCCTGCAGCAGCGGCACTCATTAACGGCGTCCACCCGTCATTATCCTGACTGTTAGCATCCGCGCTTGCTGCGAGGATTTTTTTGACAATTTCAGCATTGCCAGCCTCAGCCGCAGCGGTCAAAGCCGTCGCCCCTTCGCCATCTTTGGCATTGATATCTGCGCGTTGTTCGATCGCACATTCTACCGCCGCCACATCACCCATCTTGACGGCATCAATTAAATCTGTCATAAAATCTCCTTTGCATCCTTTTAAATCTTAAATCCTATGACAGTCGATATTTTAATCCTCTCCAACGGCCCCGGAGAATTGGCAACTTGGGTGCGTCCCGCCGTGCAAGCATTGCGCCAGCAATTGGCAAACAGGGGCACAGAAGCGCGAATTTCGGTGGTGCTTTCCCCCTGTCCGCACGCCACGGGGAAAGAAGCAGAAATCGCATCTTCCTATCCAGAAGTGGACAGAGTGCAAGCACCGGAGCATTTTTTTTCATTCCTATTATCGGGCAAAACTGCCCAAAATTGGGACTGGTACGAAACCGGAGTTGTTTTATTTTTAGGCGGCGACCAATTTTTTACGGTTGTTATTGGCAAAAGGCTAAAATATCGCACTGTTACTTATGCGGAATGGGACGCGCGGTGGTATCGCTGGATTGATAAGTTTGGGGCGATGAAACCGGAAGTTTTTGCTAAAGTTCCCCAAAAATATGCTAGTAAATTTGCAGTTGTGGGAGATTTGATTGCCGAAGTAGCCGATCGCAAATCGACTGATTTACCTCGTTTCCTGGATCTGCCTGGAAACGCAGATGCTTTTGCTCCGCCTCCTCCCAAAATAGAATTAATTGGATTGTTACCGGGTTCTAAGGCGGCGAAATTAGCTTTAGGTGTACCTTTATGTTTAGCGATCGCCCAATCCATCCACCGCATCCGTCCTCAAACACGCTTTGTAATTCCGGTTGCGCCTACCATAGATGTGCAAACTATAGCAGGTTTTGCCGACCCAAAACAAAATCCTTGCCTGCATTTATTTGACAGCGCCAGCGCCCAACTGCATTTAACAGAATCGCCGTTTTTGCTGACAGAAAATAACCTAAAAATAGAACTTTGGACTGAGACTCCAGCTTATGATTTACTATCAGAATGTAGTTTGTGTTTGACTACTGTGGGGGCGAATACTGCGGAATTGGGTTCCTTAGCTGTACCGATGATTGTGTTGATTCCGACGCAGCAATTGGATGCGATGAAAGCTTGGGATGGTTTGCCGGGATTGCTGGCAAATTTGCCGTTAGTCGGTTCTGTTTTTGCGACGGCGATTAATTGGGCCATCTTGCAATTGGGGAAGGGAAAACTTTATGCTTGGCCGAATATTTGGGCTGGGGAGGAGATTGTGCCGGAGTTAATTGGGCGGCTGGAAGCGGATGCTGTGGCGGATTTGGCGATCGACTATTTGACCCATCCTGATAAATTAGCACAAATGGGCGATCGTTTGCGTGCAGTTCGAGGAGAATCGGGGGCGGCGAAAAAAATTGCTGAATTGGTTTGTCAAGAAATTGAGGTGCAATAATCAATAAAACCTTGTAAATATGGTATGGTGCGGATATATCAACCATCTCCAAATAAACTCGAAAATTTTGCAGCGACGCACCTTACAAAAATAGCTTAACCTTGTAAATATTGTAGGGTGCGTCGCTATCAACCATCTCCAAATAAACTCGAAAATTTTGCAGCGACGCACCTTACAAAAATAGCTTAACCTCGATCGTGCTTGGAAATTACCCAAATGGCGTGGACAATGCCAGGAATAAAGCCAAAAAACGTGAGCACGAGGTTTATCCAAAAATCAGTACCGATGCCGACCGTCAAAAATACACCCAGAGGGGGAAGAAAAATGGCGGCGACTATGCGAATTAAATTGCTCATCTCAGTTACTCCAAACGACTTTTCTCTTTCAATTTAGCTTCACTGACTGACAGAACCTTTCCCGAAAAACTTAGGCGGTGCTGCCATAGTGTAAACTTCGGTTTCCTCGGCGATTACCCGCCGCAAGTGACCGGGAACTTGCATCAACCCCAACAGTGTAATCCCGTCCAACATCCGCAACCCGCCGGTTGTTTTTTCTGCTAGTATTTGGTCGGTAACTTCGGGTTCTGGCCGCGTGTTTATTTCCTGGCTCGAAGCTACCGCAAAACCCCAAGGAGCTCCGTAGGTAGAAATAAAGCTGGTGCAGGATTGAACGTTGGGGAATACCGATTTCAGGGTGTTGACAATGCGGGCGTGCATTTTCATTTCTGCCGGAGAAACGGGGCCCGCTTGTACTACAAAATATCCGTCAGGTGACAGTATTTTGCGAACTTTCTCAAAATACTCCTTGGTAAATAACTGGAAAGATGGGCCTTCTTCAATGGGATCTGACAAGTCAGAAATGACAATATCCCAATCGCTGTCGGTATTGTCTAAATAATCCAAGGCATCGCCGATTACTACTTCGCAGCGGGGGTCGTCAAAGGCATTTTGGTGCATTTCTGGCAGGTGTTCGCGGCAGGCTTCTACTACTTCGCCGTCAATGTCGATCATCACGACTTTTTCGACTGTTTTCCAGCGCAGCACTTCTCTAATTGTAGCTCCTTCTCCGCCGCCGAGCACGAGCACTTTTTTGGGCGAACCGTGAGCAATCATGGCTGGGTGCACGAGGGGTTCGTGGTAGAGAAACTCGTCGCCGGTACAAGATTGCCATTTGCCGTCCAAAACTAAGCCTTTGCCGTAGGTACCGGTCTGAACTACGTACATTTCTTGATAGGCAGTTTTCTTGTAAGCGAGGACGCTGATGATGCCGTGAACGTAAATATCCCAGGGGGTAATGTACTCGCTCATCCAAAAGTCTGCACGAACTTCGCTACCTGACATCAATTACTCTCCAAATATAGAATGCTGTTTCGATGTTGTCACAAGTAGTATTTCTTAGCACAAAATGGTGCGGGTGTGTGAGTGCGATCGACACACAAGAGTGAAATTTCTCAGCAATCGTATAGTGTGCTTGCCTTCTGGGAGATGGCGCGCTGGGCTGGGTAGTTGAGATTGCTTGTGGGCGATCGCCCTGGGCGGCTTTTGTACAAATCTTGTCACTCATCTGGCGATTTTTCGCGCCCTGGCCCTCCGACAAATGCGCGATCCTCTCGAATTCAAGCAACCCTTGCGGAGTGCTGTGCGATCGACCCCGGGCGATCGCAACGGGAACGATGGCGAGTGCGGGGATGAAAAACTGCGATCGGTTTTAACTTGCTTTGTTGTTAATCTCTTGACATTTTCAATGAATATTAGATAAGATTTTTAGATCGAGCAAAATAAAGGAGTTATTAATTTTATCAACAAAAATGCCGGAGCGAGCTGCGACTAAATTATAAGTAAGTTAAGGGTGCAACTCAAATTCACAATCTAACTTTTGTGAGATTATTTTTAGGTTTAAACTAATAGCAAATGGAACCAAAAGACTGGGAAAATGCAATTAAAAATGTTGAAGATGAAAATTTAAGCCTGCGACAAAAATTAGAAATTTCGGAAACCGAACGCAGCCTACTAGAACTCCAGAATCAAGAAAAAGAATTTTTGCTAAAAACAGTTACTCAAGAATTTCTCGATTCAGAAAATAAATTAAAAGCAAGAATGTCTCAACTAGAAAAAGCTCTGGAAAATCAGCAAGCAATGCAGCTCAAATTGATCGAAGCTGAAAAAATGTCGGCTTTGGGAATTTTGGTAGCTGGTATAGCCCACGAAATCAACAATCCAGTCAACTTTATCTATGGCAATATTACCTATGTCAATGACTACACTGGCGACATTTTAAAATTACTCGAAATGTACCAGAGTAGGTATCCAGAAACTGATGCGGAGATTGAGGATTTTATTGAAGAGATTGACCTGAACTTTCTGCGCGAGGATTTGTTAAAAACTCTTTCGTCGATGAAAGTTGGCTCCGAACGCATCCGCGAAATTGTGCTGACTTTACGCAATTTTGCGCGGGTTGACGAAGCTGAAAAGAAACCTGTTAATATTCACGAAGGACTTGACAGCACTTTGTTGATTTTGCAGAATTCAACTAAGGAAAAGCCGGATTGTAAAGCTATTAAAATTGTTAAAAATTATGGGCATCTACCGAAAGTAGAATGTTATCCAGGACAATTGAATCAGGTATTTATGAATATCATTAATAATGCTATTGATGCGCTGCGGGAGCAAGAAAAAAACCGATCGCCAGAAGAGATGGAAGCCAACCCCAGCCAAATTGAAATTACTACTTCTAGTCTTGCAGAAGATTGGGCTAAAATTAGCATCAAGGATAATGGTATGGGAATGGATGAAGTTGTAAAAGGGAAAATCTTCGATCCGTTTTTTACAACTAAACCAGTGGGGCACGGGACTGGTTTGGGGCTGTCAATTAGTTATCAAATTGTGGTGGACAAACACGGCGGGAGGTTGGATTGCATATCTGCAGTGGGAGAAGGGACTGAGTTTGCGATCGAGATTCCGATCGTCGCCAAACCCCGAAGTTAAGGCGGTAGGGGGGCTTTCGACTTCGTGAGCGGGTAAAGAGGGGGAG
>NZ_JAUBTN010000095.1:0-17147 GCF_036705055.1 Microcoleus sp. CZ3-B2
ATCATTATTACCCAATTATATTTATGCACAAAGGGGTATTGACAAAATCTACTCCTTTCTAACTTGTTACCAATGGTAGTCAGTAGTCATTAGTCTTTAGTCATTAGTCATTAGTCATTAGTCATCGGTCATATCGTTTCCGGTTGCATCGGAATGATGTTAACAGTTAACAGTCAACAGTTAACAGTTAACAGTTAACAGTCAACAGTCAACAGTTAACAGTCAACAGTCAACGCCTGAATTTACTATTCCGATGAAGAGAGGATTTGATATGATTAGTCATTAGTCATTTGGCTGATGACCAAAAGTGTTGCTAAAGTTAGTTAACAATACTTTGTAGGTCTAGACTGATGGAATTTACGAATTTGTTGACAAATTTACGATCGCCCTTAGAATTTGTCGATCGCCCGCCAGTGACGGTTGCGCCCTCAACTTTGCTCCCAGAGGCGATCGCCCTGATGCGTCGGGCGAGAAACCCTTACCCGCTGCCTAATTCACCTGCACTTCCCGACTCAAACGAAACGGTAAAAGCATCGATTAGTTGCGTCTTAGTTGTCGATGAAAATCAGGTAGTCGGACTGCTAAGCCCCCGAGATGTGCTGAACTTAGTCGCCTCCGAATCTGGATGGCAAACAATGCAAGTTGCCGATGTGATGACCCGAAATTTAATTGTTTTAAAAGAATCAAAACTTACCGATATCTTTAGCATATTTAAGCTATTTTGTCAACATTCTATCGATTGTTTGCCAATTGTGGACGAACAAGGTCAGCCCGTAGGTTTACTCACCGAAAAAAGGATTCGCCCAGAAATTTACAACCTAGTCAAAATTGGGCAGCAAGAAGTTGTAAAACTTCAGCAAAAACAGTCTGAACTCTTAGAAAACCATGCAGAAATCTCCAAAGAAGTCAGCGATCGCCAAAATGCCGAAACAGCCCTGCGCCACAGCGAATCCCGCTACAGGGCGATTGTGGAAGACCAAACCGAACTGATTTGCCGCTACCTCCCCGACGGCACAATCACATTTGTCAATCAAGCTTATTGCCGCTATTTTGGCATGAAACCAGAAGACTTACTTGGTAATAGCTTTCTGCCATTAATTTTAGAACAAGACCGAGAATCTATTGTGGAGCAATATAATTTAGTGTCTCCCGAAAAGCCTGTTTTTACTTGCGAACACCGGGTAATTTTGCCGAAGGGAGAAATTCGCACTCAGCAGTGGAGCGATCGGGCTATATTCGATGAGAGCGGACAAATTGTCGAGTATCAAGCTGCAGGGCGGGATGTTACGGCTCGCAAACAAGCAGAAATCGCTTTGCAGCAACTCAATGCAGAGTTAGAAGTGAGAGTTCAGCAGCGCACTGAACGCTACGAACAAGCCGTATTAACAGCTAAATTGACTGCAGAAAAACTGCAAAACTCCGAAGCTCAACTGCTGGCGCTGTTTAATGCGATGACGGATATCGTGATGGTTTTCGATGGCATGGGCCGCTACCTCAAAGTGGCTCCCACTGCTCCCCAACTGCTGTATAAACCGGCTCCTGAAATGCTGGGCAAAACCATCGCGGAAATCTTCCCGGAAGCGGAAGCTCATTTTGCCCTCAACTACATTCACCAAACCTTGGCATCTGGGAAAATCCATAGAGTTGAATACAGCATGGAAATTGAGGGCAAGTTAATCTGGTTTGATGGCCGTATTTCGCCGCTGGGGGTCGATCGAGTGATGTGGGTAGCGCGAGACATTACCGCTCGCAAAAACGCAGAAGCTGCACTGCAAAAAAGTGAGGAAAAGTTTCGCAATTTGTTTGATGATGCTCCAATTGCGATCTGTTTGGCAACCGTGCGCGACTACCGCTTGAGCGAAGTGAATGCAGCTCATCGGCAGATGTTGGGTTACACTGATGCGGAGTTGGCGACAATGAGTTTAGCTGATATCACCTACCCAGAAGATTTAGAAGCAGATTTAGAGCAAATCAAGCAGTTAATCGAGGGCAATATTTCTCGCTTCGGGATGGAAAAACGCTTGATTAAGAAGAATGGCGAACTGATGTGGGCTAACTTGACGGTGACGCTGATCCGCGACGGCGAGGGTCTTCCTCTCTACAGCATGGCGGCGATCGAAGATATCAGCGATCGCAAGCGAGCAGAAATAGAATTGCAACAGTTAAAAGAACGGCTACAATTTTTGCTAGCCTTCAATCCGGCGGTAATTTTTACTGTGGAGCCGAGAGGGAATTTTCGTACTACTTATATTAGCGACAACGTGAGGACGATAGTTGGCTACGACTCTCACAAACTGTTAACAGATTCTCACTTTTGGTTGAATCGCATTCACCCTGAAGATCGACCGGAATTTATAGAAAAGTTTTCTAATTTATCCGATGGTAAAAATTCTATTTTCGAGTACCGCTTTCGGCACAGAGACGGATTTTACCGCTGGCTGCGGACGGAACTAAAACTATTGGTAGATAGCAGAGGAAAACCGATCGAAATTATTGGTTACATTGCCGATATCAGCAATTCTAAATACGCTGAAATTGCCAGGGGGCAGCAGTTTGAGCAAGAACGGCTGGTGGAGGCGATCGCCCGTCGCGTCCGCCAGTCTTTGCAATTAGAGGAAATTCTCAACACCACGGTTGCCGAACTCCAGCAAATATTGTTAGCCGATCGAGTTTTGGTTTATCAAATTTTACCTAAAAGTGGCGGTTTGGTCGTTGCTGAAGCCGTGGCAGAAAGATGCAGCCCGCTGGTAGGGAATTTTTTGGGCGAAGAGGTTTTTCCTGCCGAAAGCTATCAGCTTTATTTGCAAGGGCGAATTCGTGCGATTTCCGATATAAATGAGACCTCTATTACACCTTGTATGGTCGAGTTTATGAAACAAATTGAAGTGAGGGCAAAGTTGGTAGTGCCGATTATTCAGCAGGGCCAGCTTTGGGGATTGCTGATTGCACACCAGTGCGATGGGCCCAGGGATTGGCAAGAATCGGAAATCAATTTATTTCAGCAGTTGGTTAATCAATTGGCGATCGCCATTCACCAATCTCTACTCTACCAGCAACTGCAAGCTGAACTGAGCGAGCGCTTCCAAGCGGAAGTAAATTTGAAAAACTCCCTCAAAGAGAAAGAGATTTTGCTCAAAGAAATTCACCACCGCGTCAAAAATAACCTCTGCGTCGTTGCCAGTTTGTTAGAATTGCAATCTAACACAGTTTCCGATCCCCAATTAGCCCAAATGTTTGAAGAAAGTCAGAACCGCCTGTACTCTATGGCTCTGATTCACGAGAAACTGTACAGATCGACTAACCTGGCGCAAATTAATTTTGGCGAATATCTCGAAGATTTGGTAACTAACTTGTTTCACTCTTATAATATTAGTGACAACCGCATTCTGTTGCAGGTAATAGCTGAACCAATTTCCCTCAATCTAGAGACTGCTACTCCTTGTGGCTTAATTGCCAATGAATTGGTTTCAAATATCCTGAAACACGCTTTTCCTGATGGTGCTAGCGGTACAGTTAGTGTAGAATGCTATCAAACGGGCGATCGGCAAATCCACCTCTTGGTCAAGGACAATGGCATTGGCTTTCCTCAAAACTTAGATTTTCGGAAAACTAACTCGATGGGCTTTCAAGTTGTCTGCACCTTAACCGAACAGTTAGAAGGAAGCATCGAACTCTCAAGAAAAATCGGCACCGAATTTCACGTGATATTTAACGAACTCAACTACTGTCAAAGGTTTTAAAGTCATGATATTTCCAACTCAAGAAATTAATATTTTAATTGTCGAAGACGAACTATTAATCGCTAAAAATTTATCTGTAAAATTAGAAAAATTGGGATATACAATCGCTGGTATCGTTTCTTCAGGAGCCGATGCCATCCAGCGTGCAGGCGAAATCAAACCCGATTTAATTTTAATGGATATAGTCATAAAAGGCGAGATTGACGGCATAGAAACAGCAACAAGGATTAATCAAAAATTAGATATCCCAATTATCTATACAACTGCCTATGCAGACGACGAAACTTTGCAGCGAGCCGAAAATAGTGGTTCTTACGGCTACCTCCTCAAACCGTTTAAAGAAAGAGAATTGCACGCTACGATCAAGATAGCGCTGAGCAAACATCAAGAAGCAGTTAAAATGCAAACACTTATTGCATTAGCCGCCGCGAAAAGCAACAATAGATCGCGATTTATTTCAATGGCATACCACGATTTAAACACTCCTTTAACTACGATACAACTATCGGCGGAAATGCTGGAAGATAGCGAATTACATAAAACTCCCGAAACTCCCAATAAAAATGTCGCTCGTATCAAAAAAGCCGTCAGTAATATGAGTGGATTGCTGGAGGATATTTTAATGCTCAGTAAAGCAGAAGCCGGCAAACTTTCCTTGAATTTAGATAGTTTAAATGTGACAGATTTCTGCTGCTCTATTTTAGAAGAATTGCAACCTATCGTCACCGATAAACACATCCTAAATTTTCGCGCCCAAACAAAGCAGCTGTACGCCAATCTTGATGTAAAATTGCTGCACCACCTCCTGACTAATTTGCTATCAAATGCTATTAAATATTCTCCTAAGGGCGGCAATGTTAGTTTAGAATTAAGCTGCGAAAACCAGCAAATAATATTTTGTGTTCGAGATGAAGGAATAGGAATGACAGCGGAATATGAAGGAAAACTATTTCAGCAGTTTGAACGTGGTCCTAATGTAGGTAAGATTAAAGGATCGGGTTTGGGACTCTGCATTGTCAAACACATAGTTGACCTGCACGGCGGTACAATAAGTGTGGAAAGTGCTATTGATAAAGGTACTACATTTATTGTCGCGCTTCCTTTTCTTGGTCATTAGTTATTAGTTAGTGGTTATTGGTTATTGGTTATTGGTTATTGGTTATTGGTTATTAGTTATTGGTTATTGGTTATTAGTCATTAGTCATTAGTCATTAGCTGAAAGGGGGCGGGTTAACCAACTATAGCGGTTCTCAAGCGTGGTGAGGTATGCCCTATGCCCTATGCCCGGTTTGGCCTATGCCCTATGCCCGGTTTGGCCTATGCCCTATCCCCTATCCCGGATAGTACCTCATCTTTCAGAGAAAGGCTATATCTATAATTCCAACTAATAATATACATTAACCCGCCCTACCCACTAACAGTTAAGATTAGTCATTTTTTAACAAATCTATCTGGAGACAAAAGCTCGTAGCGTAGCGGGGCGTAAGCCATCGCCCAATCTTTTTCTCCCGCCGCCCAATTTGCAAATCGCTCAGCTAAAGCGGGTACAATAGCCAAAGGATTGCTCAAACCCGAAAAAACCTGCAATCCAGGGCGATCGCCAATCGGCCCCACTACAGGCAAATTATCGGCGCTAAAGGCTACAATACAATCGTGCCAAGTTGCAGGTAAATTTGCCACATCTGGCAAAACCTTGCCGATACCGGCACGAATTGCCTTTTCGCTAGTTTGGCGATCGACTTTAGTATTCAAATCGCTCAAAGTGCGCGACAATTGCCCAATCCGCAAACTGCCATCATTAAACCGAATTGCACCAGCATCTAAAATCGGCGGGTGCAACTCTTTATCCGGTTCATCCCAAAGAAAATCTACCTCAATTTTACTCGATTCAGCTTCCAATTCAAAACGTTTTAATAGCGCAGGCATCACCAAAGTCCTGAGTTGCAAATCCACAGGTGGAGTCTCCAAAATCTCAGCGCGAGTAAAATAAACTCCTGCCGAAATACCTGCAGCCTTCAGCAAACTTCGACTCCAACCTCCCGCACAAATCACTGCATTTTCGCAAGCATAATTTTCGCGTACCGTTTTGACTCCCGAAATCCGATTTCCTTCTGCAATCAACCCAGTTACTTCAGCAAATTCTATAGTTCCTCCCAACCGCAAAAACCCTTGACAATAAGCTTGATTTGTGGCTGTGGGGGAAATGTGACCGTGACGGACAGTCAGAGCTCCGGCGATCGCACTTTTATTCAGCAAAGGTTCCAACTCACCAGCTTCTGCAGCGCTCAAAAGCTGCGGAGGAATTGCAAAATGGGCGTAATTAGCCGCTACTTGTTCGGCATCGCTTCCCGCATCAATTGTCAGCAACAAATCCAACTCGCGAAACTCCGTATCAGCATCTAATTGGGCCGATAAATTGCGGTGGCGTTCGATACCTTCCTGACATAATTGGCGAGTTAAATCAGTCGTCCCCGACCAATAAGCCAAGCCGCCGTAACTAAAACGAGTAGCATTTTGCATCGCAGTATCTCGTTCTAAAAGTAGCACCGAAAAACCTTTTTTTCTGAGTTCGTAACTCACTGCTGCGCCCGTAATTCCGCCGCCGACAACAATCCAATCGTAACTTTTCATTAGCAATTTAAAGGAAAAGAACAAATAATATCAAATCCTCTCTTTATCGGAATAGTAAATTCACTGTTGACAGTTAACAGTTAACAGTCAACAGTCAACAGTCAACAGTTAACAGTCAACAGTTAACAGTTAACATCATTCCGATGCAACCGGAATTAATATAATACTTTGATTTTAGCTTAGGTAGTTTGGGAACCAGCTCAAAAGTCTCTACCTAGAGGAAGATGCTGCGCGCGATCGGCATAACTGCAATTTACACCCCTTGGGAGATGTTTGCGGAGGGATATTTTTTGTTCAATATTAGGAATTACAGCCAGCAAAAAATTTAGAAATACTACAGAGGTTTTATGAGTATCGACAAACCGGGCAGAGATATGGAACGCACTGCCAATCCGGGCGATCGCATTTCCGACAAACCGCAAACCATCGAAGAAAAAGCCAAGCAACTGGCGGTAGATAACGTGCCAGACATCACGGGAGACACAGTTACAGTTCCAACTTATTTCATTGTAGAAGAACCAGACGGGGAAAAGAAAGCCCTGCACCACGTCAAAGATGCGGAAGAAATTTCTGACGTAGTTCGGCAGATCCGCGTTGACGAAAATGGCGATCGGATTATGGATTAACTTTAATCCCATAAAAACGGGTTTGTCGTACAAAAGTTATCTGTAAAAATCATGGAAACAAATCAAACAAATAGTACACCTTATCCTAATATTCCGCCGATTCTCGAAAGTGATGACGCAGAGTATCGCGATGCCGGGATTACCAGTACAGTTTCAGTTGCGGGCCATCCCCTCCACCCAGTGCTGATTGTGTTTCCGATCGCCTTTTTAGTCGGAGCCGCCGGCACGGATATCGGTTATTGGCTGACAAGCGATCCATTTTGGGCGAGAGCTTCGGTTTGGCTGATCGGTTGCGGTTTTGGTGCGGGGATTTTGGCGGGAATCACGGGCTTTTTAGATTTTACGAGAATTAAAAGAGTGCGCGATCGCAGTGCCGGTTGGTTGCACATGGGCGGCAATGTGGCCGCTCTCGTACTTTCCCTGATTAACCTGCTGTTGCGACAGGGAAATCCCGCTGAGCCGATCGTCTTTACAGGTTTAGCCTTGTCAGTCGTCGTTGCTTCCTTGCTGGGCGTTACAGGCTGGTTCGGCGGCGAACTAAGTTTTCGTCACAAAGTCGGTGTCATCGGCCCTACCAGTCAAAATTTGTAGGTTTCCAACCGTTTGTAGCAGGGACTTGATTCCCTATTTTTGGGAGAATTTACGACTAAAGTTCTGACTCCAAACTTAAAGATTGTCCCAGCCAATGGAGATAAGCCTCGCTGCCAGCGACAATCGGAATAGCAATAATTTCGGGAACTTCATAGGAATGAAGTTCCTGTATTTTTGTTTTTAAAGCCTCAAATTTAGCCAAATCAGTTTTAATCACCAACTGCCACTCCGCCTCGGAATGAATCTCGCCTTGCCAAGTATAAATCGAGCGAATCGGCGACAAACTCACACAAGCAGCCAGCTTGTTTTCGACGAGAGATTTAGCGATATTCTCGGCCTCGGCTTCCGAGCCTGCTGTTACCAGTACCACTCCGAAATTAAATGTCATAACGATTAAGTTTTGAGATTAAATAATTAATTTGAATAGAAAAGCCCGATCGCATTTTCTAGCAGGAAAAGGGTAAGCTGTCCCGCAAATAAACATTGTATATTCAGGGCTAGCGGGACACCCGACTCATTGTGCGATCCTTTTTTTAACATACAATTAATTTAAATACCGCCATAGCTTAGGAATAAAAATTTAATAACTTAAGCAATTGCTCGTTACCAGGAAGAGCCTGGTAATGATTCTGGGGCGAGGAAGAGTCTCCTTTTATCTAGCAACTTACGGGAGAGAGGACTGTAGGAGGTGTTTAAGTTATTAAGTTTTCGATCCTTAGACATTCCCAATTCCCAATTCCCAATTCCCAATTCCCAATTCCTAATAACCAATAACCAATAACCAATAACCAATAACTACTAACTAATTATTTTAAATTGCCGCAACTTCCCAAGAATTGATTCTGCACGCCCCAGCTAAGGAAAAGTAGCGCCTAGTAGATTCCGGCAAAATAGCTCCCGCCAACAAAGCACTGTCTAAATTAGCTCCGATTAAAGTCGCCTCGCTCAAATCTGCTGCCATCAAATCAGTTTGACACAGCTTTGTCCAATTCAGATTTGCTCCGATCAAACAACTTCCCTTAAACTTAGCCCCAGTTAAGTTTGCACCAGCCAATTTAACGCCTCGCAACTGAGCCGCACTGAAATTTGCTCCCGCCAAATTCGAGCCTTCTAAATTAGCTCCCATCAGTTTAGCTTCGCTGACATTAACGCCGCTCAAATCTGCACCGCAAAGATTCACCCCTGTCAACTGCGCTCGCCGCAGACTGACTCCGGTTAGTTGAGCTCCAAAAAGTTTTGCACTGTTGAGCTTTGCACCGTAAAGGTTGGCCCATTTAAAATTAGCTCCCGTCAGATTCGCGCCCAGCAAGTTAACTAATTGCAAGTCGGCGCTGCACAAATTGGCATTCCACAATACAGCACTCCGCAGGTTTGCGCCGCTTAAATTTGCGCCGCTTAATTTAGCTCTAGGCAATTTTGCTTTTACCAAAAAAGCTCCGCTCAAATTAGCTTTTGTCAAATCTGCGCCGGAGAGTTTGGTTTCGCCCATTTTGGCAAAACTCAGATTTGTTCTGTGCATTTGTGCGCCTTTGAGCGTTGCTTTGGTGAGAAATGCTCTGCTGAGGTTCGCCCCGGAAAGATTAGCGCCCGAAAGGTTGACTCCGATTAAGATGGCTCCGCTGAGGTTCGCACCGCGCAAATCGGCTCCAGCAAAGTCTCTTTCTCCTTTTTCGTAATTGTTGAGCAGTTCGCTAACTTCCATAGGGCGTGATACCTTCTCTGATTGGGGGGGCGATCGAGAAATCTTAATTAGGAGGTTGTTTCAGAAATGGAACTGTGTCAGAAATTAGACTGTTTTAGCGTTTGCCTCAAACTTTATAACTTCCTATAACACCAGTTTCTGTTCAAACACAATCTCTTAATAAAGATTTTATATTGTTCTCACAGTAGCGATCGCCATTTCGGTACTTTTGACTTAAAAGTTAATGTTCCTTGACATAGATAGTCATTCCTTAACGATCGGGATTAATCCGCAAATTCAGGCGCACCGTACCCTGGAACCCTGCCGGCGGTTGCCAGGAAATCAAGGCTTTCTTGAGAGTCTCTAGAGCGTCTGTTGCTTTCAGGGTAGAGCTTCCAGAGTCTATCGCCACTTTCTGTACGCGGCCGTTTTGTACCGAAAACTCCCACACCGTCTCACCGCTAACTCCCGCCGGGAGATTAACAGATTGCAAGTATTGAGTCAAAGCAGCGCGACTCGCGGCATCCAAGCCTTGGGCACTGACTACTTGCAAGCGAGAAGTCAAAGGCTTCGGCGCGGGCGGCGGCGGCGGTGCTGGTTCGGCGTAAGGGGCTAGCCGCGCGACACCAGGAGCTGGACTCACCGGTAGCGGGCTCCGAGTCGGGGTCATACTGCGAACCCTGCCCCTAGTTTGCTCGTCCTTCTGGGCATCAAAAATACCTTCATAGCTGACACCCTGCGGCAATTCTACAGGCACTTGCACGCGACGGCGCGATCCATCTGGATCGACTCGCACTTCTTCGCTCACCGCCACCAAAGCCGTGTATTCCGATAGCAAGTGATAAGTCAGAGCAGTATTAGTCACAGCTTCCACCAGAGATTTAGTCTCGCCGCCAAACATTTGATTCATTAAACCTTTAATGCGCGATCGCCCCCAAAGTTGAGCCACCGCCGGATTACCAAAATCTGTAACACTTGCTGCGACTGAAGTTGACTCCCGCTGTCGCCCCGATTCGGGAGCAAAATTCACAGGTAAAATCTGCTCGTAAACTTTGCCGCCGGCTTGAGTGCCGCGGATGCGAAGTTTGCCGTTAGCCCGATCGCTCTTTTTGCCAAACAAAACCAGCGGTTGACTGGTAAATAAGTCTGGCGGGGCGATCGGATAAATCTCTGGTTTTTCCCCCATTCCTTCCCAACTAACTTGAATATTAGTCAATACCGGATTATTAATTTGGCGAAAAAACTTTTCAGCAGCCGGTGCTGACGGTTCATCTTGACGAACTACTTGAGAAGTACCTCTTCCCACTTCTGCCAAACGGTTGAGCAAAAACCGATTCACCGAACTGCCCACACCAAAACTATAAAGTCGATTTCCCGGTTTCAGACTCTGCTGCACCTGGGCGAGAACTTCATTTTCATTACCAATATAACCGTCAGTAATCAGTACAATACTCCGCAGAGTTCCTGTTTTTGTCGCTGGAAACTTCATCACAGTTTGAATGCCGTTGAGCAGTTCTGTGCCGCCGTTAGCCTGCAAAGCATCGATATACTTAATTGCCATTTGTCGATTAGCTTCTGTATTCGCTAAAGGAGTTGTTGAAAGCGCTTTCGCAGTGTTGGCAAAATCAATAATAGTAAAAGTATCCTTGGGATTTAGCCCTTGAATGAAGCGACGCATCAACTCCTTAGATTTTGCCAGCGGTTCGCCCTGCTGGGAACCGGAAGTATCCATCAAAAATACGACATCTTTCGGTACAATTTCATTGGTTTTGTAGTTTAAGGCGGGAATCAAATAAGTAGCAAAATGACCGCCCCGCTGGTCGGATTGAGTCAGGACTGTGGCGCGAGTATTTTCGCCTGCTACTCGATAGCGCAGAATTAAATCTTTATTGGGAATTGTGTCAGAGTCAGCTAATTTGACGCGAACAATATTGGCGCTGCGGTCAGTGGTAATTTGATGGGAAGTAGAGCGGACATCGCCGATCGCCACTCCGGCATCTATTTCTACCTCCACAGCGATATCGTGACCCGATCGCGTTCCGGGAGTCAAAACAGGCGGGTTAATGCGATCGGGATCGGTCGTATTTCGCGAAACGTAGCGCGGCCCAACCACCGTGGGAAACACAAATTCGTAATCGCCACCGACAAACTTGAGACTTTCGGTGTAGCGAATCCTAACTTCAATTTTTTCTCCCGGTTTGATATTAGCCAGAGACTGAGTAAAAATATTATCGCGTTCTTGTTCCAACAAACCCGCAGTCCGGCCTTCTTGGCGAGCTTTTTGGTAAATTTCCAAAGCTTCATCGCGCCGTTTGATATCACCTTTAATAATGCGATCGCCGATTTTAATTTCCATGTCATCCACCGCCGCTTCGTCGGGTAAAGGAAAGACATAAACAGCTTCTAAAGATTCGGGAAAAGGATTTTCAAACTTCTGAACAACTTCGACGCGGGAGATATTGCCGGCAATTTTGGCTTTGACTTCGGTTTTTTTGAGAGGAAATACTTGTTCTCGGGCGGTATTTTGAGTTTTGACGAACAAACCGCCGACATGACAGCGAGTTTCGGGCGATCGCGCGCCACTGCAACGAACATCGTTACTAGCAAGGATTTTCGGCGTTACAGACGAGTAATTTGGCCCCAAGGCGTTGGCTTGAGCCGCGTTTGGAGCTAGCCACACGCCGCACTCGTTAGCGAAGCCCTCGAAGAGGATCGCAGCAAACAATGCGATACCAGCAGAAAGCAATTGTTGAGGGGACAGAACGCAGACAAACTTCATAGCGTATTTATCATCAGACTTGAGGTGCTCTGTCTACCATGACCTTAGCATTGGCGAAACGTTCCTGAGTTACCTTTCTGGAAACAGTGAGGGAACCTGTGTTTTGCATTTACATAGAGCAGTTCTCATAAAAATTAATACCGGATGCGGGAAACTCAGCGACTTTAGTCCTGAGAGGGAAGCGACACGGGGACTGAAGTCAAGAGTGTTCTTTCTTGTTGCTATTGTTATTGAGATATTGTATTATGTTCGACAAGTAAGTAAGAACAAACATCTACGTGTTGAGACATCCTAGTACGGAGAAATTCCCGCCCCTGGAAACAACGGTTGAGCGCAAGTTTGATGACAGTATGACAGTAAAGGGCAAATAACAGCAGGTTGTTGAGCGTACCGTATTTTGGCAAGCGTGATGGTTCAGAAAACTTTAAAACGACAAAAGTAGCTAAAAACCTAAACTTGATTTGGGTGACTAAGTAGACGTTGTTTGGCTAGCGTAGCGAGAATCAGACTTTAGTAATAACTAAAGTTATTCTGTCAGCAGAATCGAGCGTGGCTTTAGCCCGCTTGAGTGTCAACAAGATGAGGTATTGACAGATCTATCTCTCAATCCCTGACTCCCCCAATCTAAAATCTAAAATCGACTGACTTCTCAATCTAAAATCTAAAATCCCTCAATCTAAAATCGACTGACTTCTCACCTTTTGGAGAGTGTCAAATATGTAAATTATTGATAGTGCTGTCCCCCCGAACATCGACTTCGCTCGGGGGAGACAGCACTATATAATTCCGATGCTACCGGATTTGATATTAGCTCCGTTACATCTCCTATGTTCAGGCTTGACTGCTTGCTTAAACTTTCGCTTCCAAAGACTTGAGAAACTCCGTATTTACCCCCGACTCCCGCGTCAGGGCAATTTTTCCAGTCCGAGCAATTTCCTTAATCCCAAATTTATTCAGAACTTGGACGATCGCCACCATTTTACCCGGATCTCCGACAACTTCCAAAGTCAGCGTATCATCACCAATATCCACCACTCGCGCTCTAAAAATCTGAGCTAACTCAATGATCTCCGATCGCGTCCCGCTAGCGGCATTAACTTTCAGCAACATCAACTCCCGTTCCACACAGGGAGTTTCCGTTATATCCTGAACTTTGAGCACATTAATCAACTTGTACAGTTGCTTGGTCAACTGTTCGATCACCCGATCGTCTCCCGGTACAACCATCGTAATCCGAGACACTCCCACTTGCTCCGCCGGGCCGACGGCCAGACTTTCAATATTAAAACCCCGACGGGCAAACAAACCAGCAATTCGAGTGAGGACACCCGCTTCATCTTCAACTAAAACCGAAAGAGTGTGTTTCATTTCTCCAAAAAAGACGCATTTCGTGCAATTCTACTTTCGCCAATTCTCCTTTTAGCAGAACTGCACGGTCATTGAACCTTCATTAAACAATATGTTTGGCTCAAAATTATTTAGGCTTTTTCCCTGACGGAAACCGAAATTTTGAGACCCATTGGATCTCAAAAATCCTTTACAGAAAAACCCGGTGTTGCAGCGATGGCATTTGGCGGCGGACTTGTTCTAGCCGATCGGGATTAATCTCTGCAATCGCCACACCCGGTTCCTCTCCCGCGTCCGCCAAAACCACACCCCAAGGGTCTATAATCATCGCGTGACCGTGAGTTTGACGGCGGCCGTAGTGGCGTCCAGTCTGTGCCGGGGCGATCGCGTAACAAGTATTTTCGATCGCCCTAGCTTGCAGCAAAACCTTCCAGTGATCCTTACCCGTGTAAGCCGTAAAAGCGGCCGGCACGAACAAAACATCAGCACCCTTTTGCGACAAATACCTGTACATTTCCGGGAACCGCACGTCATAGCACACAGAAAGTCCCAGCGTCCCCAACTCCGGCGACACATAAACCTGCGGCCAATCTTCACCAGCTTTCACCGTGTTTGATTCCCTGTAAGTAATGCCGTCTGGTACATTCACATCAAATAAATGTACTTTTTTGTACCTTGCCAACTCCTTGCCGTTTGGGTCTACCAGCAAACAAGTATTGTATACCTTCCCGCTCTCGGTCGGCACCGGAAACCCGCCACCCAGAATCGTTACCTGGAAGCGCAGGGCCATAGTTTTGAGGAATTTTTCGCTTTGGAGTCCGATCGCCTCTGCTTGAGCAATTTTATCCTCTTCTTCTCCCATAAAGGAGAAATTTTCTGGTAAGGAAATTAATTCCGCACCCCGACGTACTGCTAGGTCGATTAATTCCTCTGCCTGAACCAAATTTTTTTCCAGGTCAGGCAAGCTAGTCATTTGAATTGCTGCGGCGAGATAAGACTTCATCGATTCACAATATTAGTCAATAGTCAATAGTCATTAGTCAATAGTCATCAGTCATCAGTCATTAGTCATCAGAAACTTGAGAAACTAATGTGGTAACTAGATATAGCCTTTCAAGGGAAAGATGAGGTACTATGCGGCATAGGGCCTAAGCATACCTCACCACGCGATCGAACCGCTCTAGTTGAAAATTTTGGCTTTTTCCCACTGGCGCGGGGGAAGCCTCTCTTCGGAGTGCTTTTGTAGTGTGAGGTGTTGCAATCCTGAGTTTTCCCCGCTGGCGAGTTTTCCCCGCCAGCGAGTCTAAATCTGGGCCGCAACACCTCGCACTCAAACAAAAAATACTTTTTACCAAGCCGGAGATTTTCCCCGCGCGGGTGGCCTTCAACCAACCGGCTTTGAGAGTTTTGATGTTTGAAATTTCAATTCACATTTAATTCAAAACTCAAAACTCAAAACTCTCAACTATTTTCCCCTAGGTTTGGCGATCTAATTTCGCTCAAATCTTACGGTAGCGGATGGAAAAGCAAGTCTGGGAAAAAGCGGTTAAATTCAATCAAGCCCGCAGCTTGAATTGAGATCCAGAGGATAGCCAATACTGGTGCTGTCGAAAGAAACTTGACAAAATATTGCATGAATTCTGCTCCTGAAAATTTGAGACAGGTGGTAATTGTCGGTCTACCGCTAATTGCGCTAATTTGCAGTGCAATTGGTTAACTACTAGCTATTAGCGCCGATCCATTTCCCAATTTTAGCGGGGGGAAACAGTAATTTCATCGTCCTTAGCAAACATTTCACCGGTGGTGATTTCTTTGACAGCCGCCAGAGGCCACAAAACACCGCTCAGCATACAGCTAATTGCCAAAGGAACGTCGATAATAATCTCTTTTTCCTCGGGAGTTGATGATTTTTTGGCTGCTTGCAGGTAAGCGCGGCCCACCCAACCAATCCAACCAGCAATATACAAGAACAGGACGCTGGGAATCAAAAAGTCGCCAGCGAAACTCAAATTGCCGTCTACGATTAAGTGCGGGTATCCTTCCGGGCCGCACATCTCGGCAGAATAACGCTCGAATCGCGCTTTCGCAGATGCTGGGTCGCCATTTGTAGAACGCGCATTTTTAGCAAGTTCTTGGAATGCGGGAGAGTCTTTGCACGGCACTAAATTGTAAGCCGAAGCAACTGGAGCAAAACTGAACCACAGACTAACCACTAAAATTGCAGCAAACAATCGTCGCATGAAATTGTTTCCCTTTGTTACAAAACAATAAGTTTTTTTACAAGCATTTCAACTTGCCGATCGCGAATCTAGATTACCGCACTTGCTGAGAGTGTAAAATCTCCATCATTGATGCGGGAAAACCTAATACAATCAGGGATTCGCATTTTATCAGTCAGCGTGAGAGCTAGCAATACCGCAAGGATATTTCACAGCTTGCATCACTTCTCGATCGCCCGCATCTGTCCACAGGACAGGCAGATGCTCCTAGGAGCTATAACCTGAGTACAAGTATAGCGGGGGAGTTGCGCCGAATTAGTTAAGCTAGCAATAGCTAACCTATCAAATAAAATTACCAGTTAATGGCAACCATTTTCGCGATCGAAACAAGTTGTGACGAAACAGCAGCAGCAATTGTTAAGAATCGTCAAGTTTGCAGCAATGTTGTAGCATCACAAATTAAAATCCACCAGCAGTATGGTGGAGTAGTACCCGAAGTAGCTTCGCGCAGTCACCTAGAAATGCTAAATCAGGTAATTGCCCAGTGTTTGAGTGAAGCCAACCTGAGTTGGTCAGAAATTGACGGCATTGCAGCCACTTGTGCACCCGGTTTAGTAGGTGCATTGTTAGTCGGGCTCACAGCAGCCAAAACCTTAGCAATAGTCCACCAAAAACCTTTTTTAGGTGTCCACCACCTCGAAGGACACATCTACGCTTCTTACCTTACCGAACCCGACTTGCAGCCACCATTTTTGTGCTTGTTAGTTTCCGGGGGACACACCAGCTTGATTTACGTCAAAGATTGCGGCGTTTACGAAACAGTAGGACAAACACGCGACGATGCAGCCGGTGAAGCTTTTGATAAAGTCGCCCGACTCTTGCAGCTAGGATATCCAGGCGGGCCGGTAATTGACAAATTAGCAGCCCTTGGCAATCCCCAAGCATACCCCCTACCAGAAGGCAGAATTTCGATGCCGGGAGGCGGCTACCATCCCTACGATAGTAGCTTTAGCGGGTTGAAAACAGCAGTTTTGCAATTAGTGCAGAAACTTAAAAAACAAGATATTAATACCGGTGGCGAAGGCATTTTAGCTGACTCTACAATTAATGATATTGCGGCGAGTTTTCAGGAAACAGTAGCTAAGAGTTTAACAAAAAGAGCGATCGGCTGCGCGCTAGATTTCGGGCTCAGCACTATTGTAGTAGGCGGCGGAGTTGCAGCAAACAGCGGACTGCGAAAACACTTACAAACAGCAGCAACCAAACACAAATTGCGAGTATTGTTTCCCCCATTAAAATATTGTACAGACAACGCAGCAATGATCGGCTGTGCCGCAGCAGAACACTTGCAGCGAGGACACACATCACCGCTGAATTTAGGAGCAAATTCGCGGATGGCAGTTAGCGATATTATGGAACTGTACAGCAGTTGACTGTTATTAGTTGTTTGTTATTAGTTATTAGTTATTAGTTATTGGTTATTGGTTATTGGTTATTGGTTATTGGTTATTGGTTATTGGTTATTGGTTATTG
>NZ_JAUBTN010000096.1:0-16743 GCF_036705055.1 Microcoleus sp. CZ3-B2
CTTGATTGTCGGGGAGTTTTTCCATTCCTTTATCTAATGTCTATCTCGTCTTCTTGTCAAGGGGGTTGAGCAATTACGAAAATTGTAGTATAATTTTGAAACATGAATGTTGAACTTCAAAATACTGGATTTAGGCACAACAAACTGATTGTGTGTAATGCTGTTATCAAATGTTAATCTCAAAGCATAGTTAGGTTTAGCTGGATCGTAGTAGAGATTTAGGAGGAGAGTTATGGACAGAGAAGAATTACTGAGACGATATGCTAATCGGGAAAGAGATTTTTATGGGCTCGAGCTGACCAATGTTGATTTAACTGGCATTAACTTAAGTTACGCTAATTTTACAGAGTCTAACTTGAGAAATATCAACTTGCTTAATGCCAATCTGAGTTATGCCAATTTCTCGAATTCAAGCTGGGAAGAAAGCAATCTGCGGGGGGTGAATTTGAGAGGAGCCAACTTAGAAGGTGTTGTGATGAGAGATATTATTTTAGAGAACGCTGATTTAACTGATATTAACTTGAGCAATGCTGAACTAAATGAAGTTTACCTCATGGGTGCTAATCTAACTGGTGCCAACGTGAGTAATACTTCTTTGTATATTGTGAGTCTGGCATCTGCTAACTTGGAGCAAGCTATATTCCGCAATACTACTCTTGATGAAGTTAGTTTTGATCCTCCAGCTCAACGATATATAGAAGTTCGTAAATTGCTCAAACAGTACGCTGCTGGGGAGAGAAATTTTGTGGGGATTGGGCTTCAGAACACTGGGCTGAGCGGGGTTGACCTAAGTGGGATCAATTTGAGCAAAGCCAACCTTATAGCTCTCAATTTGAGCAATGCCAATTTGAGTAATGCTCACTTGCAGGGAGCTAGAATGCTTGGTACTAACCTAAGTGGCGCGAATCTGAGCGGGGCTAATCTAAGCAATGCCGACCTCAGCGGTACGAATCTGAGAAAAGCTAATTTGAACGATGCCGACTTAAGAGATGCTATTTTGAGTGGTGCTGATTTGACCGAGGCTGACTGCGAGAGAACCAAAACTGAAAATGTTATTTTGGTGGCAACCAACCTGACAGGTGCCAAAGGTTTTGGCAGTGGGATAGGAGCTTTTATCTGCAAAACCATTGAACCAGGGGGAGAATTCGTAGAGGGACCCGATTGGATTGAGTAAATAAACTTATAAATTTAATATTATACCAATATTAATTTAACAGTTTTGAGTAGCGATAGGAGACCAGAAATAATCAGAATTTTATTCATAAAAGGTAAGAGTGAAAGTGCGTGCTAATATGAAAGCATAAACAACTTGCATAAGAAAGCTATGGACGTTGAAGAACTATATAGGCGTTACGCTGCGGGAGAGAGGGATTTCCCTGGAGTTGATTTAAGTCGTGCTAATTTAAACGTTGCTGACGTGACATACGTCGAAGACCTAGAACCAGGTCAAAATGACTTGAGCGGTATCAATCTCAGCGGTGCTAACTTGACTAAAGCAAATCTGAGTCTTGTTAATCTCAGCGGTGCTAACTTAAGCGATGCTCAACTTGATTGGGCTAAGCTAGCTGAAGCTGACCTATCGGGGGTCAATCTTAGCAATGCTAGTTTATCTTCTGCCGAATTATGCCGAATCGATCTGAGTGGAGCTGACTTAAGTGGGGCAAATTTGGATTGTACTGACTCAACAGGAGCCAACTTAAGGGGAGCTAACCTCAGCGGGGCAAGTATAGCTGAAGCTATATGGGAAGCAACTGACTTGAGCGGTGCTAATTTGAGCGAAGCTAATTTGACACAAAGCGCTCTTTGCAATGCCAATTTAACAGGGGCTTGCTTAAGAGATACAAATTTAGAGGAGCCTTCGCTAGATGGAGCTAATTTAACCAATGTAGACTTAAGTGAATCTTTCATCAATTTAGATATGGCTAACATTAACAGAATTAGGGGCGCAATTTTGTGTAATACAACTATGCCAGATGGCAGTATTAGGAATGACCATTACGAGTGAGCTTGCCATAGCCAAGAATTAATTTGATATGAGCAGACGGGTGACGATCGGCTAATATTAGATATAAACAGATTCAAAATCAAAATTATGGATGCTGAAGAATTACTCAAACGATATGCCAGTGGAGAGAGGGATTTCTCTGGAATTAATTTAAGACGTGTTCATCTAGAAGGGAGTAACTTGAATGGCATCAATCTCAGTGGTACTGAACTATATGATGCCAGACTGAAAAATGTTAACCTAAGTGGTGCTAACCTAAGTGGTGCTGATATGAACTCAAGCACCTTGGAGCAGGTCCAGTTGAATAATGCCAACCTCAGTAAGGCTAATCTCTGTTACACCACCACAAAAGATTCTAGTCTCAAGCGAGTTAACCTGGAGGGGGCTATGCTGGCAGAAGCTGGTATGTTCACCGTCGATCTAGAAGGTGCTAACCTCAAAAAAGTTATTTTAGATGAAGCAGGTTTTTCCGACTGCAACCTGAGAGATGCCATTTTTGACGATCATAATTGGTGGCGTCGTTGTTATGTGAGAAACACTATCATGCCTGGAGGAACCCCTCTCACAAACGAGATTGAGGACTGAAGCGGAGACAGGATGTACACCCGCTTCATTAGTAGGAATCAGCGTTGTACTAACTAGGCAATAATCCGTTATCTCTAGCCTCTATTTCCTCTTGAATTCTCTCAGGTAACTCAGACAGGAAGTTATATCCTGTTAATCCTTCCAAGTAATCAATACTCACGCGCCAATCTGACAAAAGCTAATCTGAACGATGCCGACTTAAGAGATGCTATTTTGAGTGGTGCTGATTTGACTGAGGCTGACTGCGAGAGAACCAACACTGATAATGTTATTTTGGTGGCAACCAACCTAACAGGCGCTAAAGGTTTGGGCAGTGGGATAGGATCTTTTGTCTGCAAAACCATTGAACCAGGGGGGGAATTTGTAGAGGGACCCGCTTGGATTGAGTAAATAATCCAGTATTATGACTAACATAATTGAAGACACAACTTATGAACAATCAAGAATCGCTTAAACTGAATTATCAACAATGGCTAAAACGCTTGGAGATATCTTCAGAAGAATTACTTAAACTTTACGCCTCTGGAATCAGAGAATTTAAAGGAGTTAGGCTGATTAAAGGTAATCTCAGTGGGGCTAATTTGAGTGGTATTGTTCTCTATCAAGCCTATTTGGAAAAATCCATACTCGCAAATACTGACTTCAGTGGTGCTAATCTCGTTGAAGCCCACCTAGAGGGTGCTGACCTACGTGGTGCCAATTTGAGTAAAGTCGATACGCTTGAAGCTTCTTTTCCCAATGCTAACCTGAGCCAGGCTAATCTGAGTGGTGCTATTTTGCCGAGTACCAACTTTTATTGTGCAAATTTAAGTGGTACGACTCTTAGGAATACACAAATGGTTGACTGTGACCTGATCGATACCAACTTTAACCATGCCGATCTTACTGATGCTACAATAGATTATTGTAATCTAACAGGTGCAGACCTAAGATGGGCGATCTTTAATAATACGATTATTAAGGAATCCTGTCTCAGCGAAGTTCAAGTAATTAGCTGGAAGGGAGCTATTTTGATTGATTGCTACTAAGGTGTAAAAACTGTCTGCTTTAGCTGGTTGCGGATTAGTTCCGGCACATGAGACAAAAAGTTGTAATTATAAGTATTTCCATCTAAATTAGCGGCATCTCGAATTCGTCTTTCGAGTTCATTGATCGAAATTAGGTAATCAGTCCACGCAGTACCTACAACACCTTCGTTATTCGGTATATCAACGGTAATAATTCCCGTTTCTGGGGTTATATCGGATATAGTTTGACCAGGTTCCAAAACTACAATAATTTTCCAAGTATGGTCAGGAACACGGATTAACCTATCTTCCTGACCATTTCTTGCTCTGAGAGGCGTATTAAATCCATAGCCACCAGATATAATGTAAAGTTCCCTTCCTTGCCCAAGTACAAGTTCGTTAGAAGCAAAACTTTCCAAAACTGACCATATTCCTCGGTTGAGACCCCGATCTTGTGTAAGTACATTGGTTGTAAAGAAAGTAGCAAATATATCTTTCAAATGTCTATCTCGATCGTCAACAGGTGTCAAGTGACCTCGCTCAGGAATAATTTCATTGATAAGACCTGCATTAATGGTTTCCACTCCTAAATAATCCCAAGGTTGAGCCATACCAAAAGTATTGGGTAGCTCATTATCATCTGCTCTCCAAGGATAAATAGCTCGGTTTACAGGAGAAGGAGGTAAATACCCATTATTTGTTCCAGGTCGAGGCACATTGCCTATCCATGACTGATTCAGTTGCCAGCTTACCCAATTAGGGGCGCGGAAATTGTTGTTATAAGATATAGCGTACTGTGGCTTTTCAATCAAATAGTTGTTGGCATTGTTCGCAGCATCTGGTCTAGCTACTTGTCCATTTAAAGTAGGATTACCAAACATGAGATGAGTGCTCTTAAAGAAAACATCATCAAGATAAACTGTATCATTCCCTTCCAACTCAAACTTAAGCTTAGCTGACTTGCCCCGCAATATTTCAGGTACATCAACATGGAAATTTTCAAACCCTAAATTACCATAACCAATGCGGTTAGTGTCAGTATCAGCATAGCCCATAGGGTAAGAGATTTCTGCTAAATCACCTGGATTAACTCGACCATCGGCTACTCTTAAGTCAATATTACCTATGGGTTGATAATTTTCATAACCAGGTTCATCGCCTTGGATAGAAACCTTTAACGTGCCACCATTAGGATTAGGAACATGAAGATTAAATCGCAAAGTCCCCCAGTCAGGCACAACAAACTGATTGTGTGTAATGCTGTCACCAGATGTTAATCTCAGCGCGTAGTTAGGTTGAGCTGGATCGTACCCTACCTCTGTCCTGTAATTGTCAAGACTAGGAATATCCCTCCAATCAACTAACCTACTTGTCGGCGACGCAATATTTGACGTACCGCCGTGAAAAGACCAGCCCGGAATCGCATCAGAAATAGCATTTCGGAACAAACTACGCGGATTAAAGACAGCATCAAAGTTGCCACCAAAAAGAGTAGGAACCGCGAAATCACCCCGCATCCGCCTTTCCGCTGTATTGTCAAAAGAAAGAGGCACGCGCTCCACATTATCTGTAGTTTAGACTAACTAAAGATGAGAACGGTGGCCCAAGAAAAACTAGAGCCACCGCGCCAGGAGAGAATGAGGGTGAAAAATAAAAACCTATTCACTCCTTAAATGAACAGTGAACGATTAAAGGACTTTCGTCAAGAAGCATACGAGTTATTGGTACGAGGCAAGGATGCAACATTCGAGCTCATGGATGCAGTGATGACCACCAGGAATTCGTCATGTTTGGCCGAATTTTCGCTCAATCCATTATTCAATCGTCAATGGTCAAGCGTTTACGAGGCATTGCAAGACTGTAGGCCAGACCGGAAAAAACTGATGCTGCTGTATCTCCAGCAATTAGAACAGCAAGTACCCGTAGCAGAACATCTGTTAGTGGCAATTGACCACACTGCATGGGGGAGACCAGATGCTAAAACATTAAAAGATAGAACCCATGAATATCAGGGGGGCGTAATTATTGGACAAGGGTACAGTACCATTGCGTGGATACCAGAAGCACAAGGAAGCTGGGCATTACCCCTACTCCATGAACGAATTAGTAGTGGGTCTTCACCCATACTTCAAGCAGCTTCCCAACTTAAACTTGTCTGTCAACAGAGCGTCAACCCAGTTTTAGCAGTTTTAGATCGAGAATATGGCAATGCCAATTGGGTACTGGCGCAAGCAGATATTCAAGCTGATTGTTTAATGAGAGTCCGAAAGAATGCCTGTTTGTGGTCGGCACCACCAGCCTATAGTGGTCGCGGTAGACCACGGAAACATGGGCAAACAATGAGACTTAACGACCCAACTACATGGCTCGAAGCTGATACTGCGATTGAAATTGACGAACATCCAGATTTGGGACAAGTCCGAGTCAGACAATGGATTGACTTACATTTTTATCGTGCCCCTGGACAAAAAGTCAATTTAATCCTGGTCGAAAGAATGAAGCCCATGTCAAACGGTCAGCCGTTTCCACCCTTATGGTTGGCTTGGGTTGGAGAACGAACTCTACCCAAGCGAAACTGTTTGGTTCAAATATTTACGACGCAAAGAGAGTCGATCATTGGTATAGATTTGTCAAGCAACGATTGCATTGGACTTTGCCTAACTTGAGAACTCCCGAACAATCCGAGCGTTGGAGTGATTTAATGCCGTTGATGACTTGGCAACTCTGGCTAGCTAGGGATTTAGTGGTTGAGAATGTATTACCTTGGCAATCTGCTACCACCAATTTAACCCCTGGACGTGTTGCCCAATCAATGTTGTCGGTTTTAGTTGACATTGGTACTCCCGCGAAAATGCCTAAACAGAGGGGAAAATCCCCTGGTTGGGAAAAAGGAAGGGTACGAACCAAGGCACCGTCCTATCCCACTGTGAAAAAACGGGTTTCTCGACGCAAAAAGTCTTCAAGATTAGTTATTTAATCTTCTTCCTCTTGAGTTTTTGAGTAACAGCTTGCCGGATATTCAAAGGCAACTACTTTTGGCTGCAATCATTTTTTAGTCTAAACTACAGACATTATTAGTCGGTCGTAAATTAGCGATCGCACCCGTATTAGGATCTTTAGTCAACCCACCTCCAAGAACAGAATAGAACTAACCAGTACCAATACCCTTCCGTTCAGTCAAAAAATAAGGTATTATTAAGGGCTTACAATGATTATAAACTAAGGACAAAAGTTATGGAGAAAGAAGAATTGATCGGAAAGTACGCTGCTGGGGAGAGAAACTTTAGAAATTTGATTTTGGGGAGTGGAGAGTTCGGTTCTCTTAACCTGAGCGATACTGACTTCAGCGGTTCTCGCATGAATTCATACTTAGCGGGAACTAATCTCAGTGGAGCTAATCTAATGGCTGTTAGTTTGGTTGATGCCAACTTAAGTGATGCCAATCTTACTAGAGCTAACCTCAGAAAAGCTGACTTGAGAGGGACAGATATTAGAGGAGCCAACTTGACAGATGCCGACCTAAGAGAAGCTAAGCTGTATGAAACCCAACTGGACAGAGCAAATTTAACGGGAGCTGACTTAAGAGGTGTTAAATTGCAGAAATGTGGCCTGCGCGAAACTAACCTAACCTATACCAATATGGAAGGAGCTAAGCTGGTCAAATGCTTTCTCTGCGACACAATTATGCCTGATGGAATTATTTGGAATGATAACTGTTGAGGTGTAAATCTGGGTAAGAATAAAATACTAGACCAATCTACTAGATGGTATCAAACAAGAGGAAAAGCATCTAGAGGATTACCTAATGGGTTGTTGAATGGTATCCTTTGATCATCCTTTAATTCTGCCACGCCAAAACACATAGAATGTTGTGGGGAGTGGGTGTGGTGGCATCACGGTCTAATTAGCACTATAGACCAAAAATCAGAAAGGGGATGCGTCGTATTTCTTTAAATGGAGACAATAGGAAAGTTATTATGGATTTTCAAGAATTTAACAGGCGCTATAATGCCGGCAACAGAGATTTCACCAGATTGAAGCTAACTCGAGCGAATTTGTCAGAAATGGATCTCAGGGGTGCTATTTTCAGAGAAGCTGACCTCAGTGGTGCGAACTTGGAAGGTGCTAACCTTGTGGGTGCTGACTTGAGTAGGGTTAACTTGAAAGGCGCGCGTCTCGAAGAGGCTGCTATGCGAGGCGCTAATCTTGAGAGTGCTGACTTGAGTCATGCTGTTTTCTGTCAAACCTCTCTCAGAGATGCCAACCTCAGCCGCGCCAGCTTGAGAGATGCCATTATGGATGAAGTTACTCTTAAAAATGCTAACCTCAGCTATGCCAATCTCACAGGTGCTCGTAATTTTGAGATGGGCAGATGTCAAGGTACTATCTTTTATGAAACTATTATGCCCGATGGCAGTATTCGGACTGAAACTGTTTGACGTGAGAACCAAACAGTCTCCGTTCCCGAACCATCTACTCGCACTTTCTGCTTTCTCAATAGAAGTCCTCTGTTGCAGCGAACAGTTACACTGTATTGAGCCATTGCCTGATTTCTGCAAGAGGTCTGTTTTTTATAGCTTCTTGAATCTCGGTCGGAATATTTGTTAGAAAATCATAGCTATTGTGTGATATTTGCTGTTGTAGTCTGTCTTCAAGATCTTGAACTGAAATTACATAGTCTTGCCAAGAATTTGGTTGAGGATTTTCTTGTTCAGGATCGATATTAGGTATGTCTATAGCAAAAGCCATAGTATTTGATGTAACATCTGCTATGCTCTGACCCGGTCTATCCAGAACCAGGATTACTTTCCAAAGCCTTTCAGGAACATTAATTGAAAAACCGTTAGGACTACTGATCTCTGCTTGTGTTCCGCTTCCCCCTGCAATTATGTAAAGCTCTCGACCGTTTTCAACCAAATCTCGTGAAAATCCTTCGAGACCTCTCCACCATTGAGGTTCTTGGTTGTTGGCAGAATTTTGTGGAAGCATATTTGTCATCAAAAAAGTGGCAGCGTTATCTTTTGCGTTCCTACCTCTGTCTCGTGAAGGAGCCATATGCCCCCTGTCATAGAGTTGTCCATCAGTAGTACGATCTGCCGGATTGTCGCTGGGGTTACCCGAATTAATGTCTCCATTGCCCCGAACTCCCTGCCACTGCGTCGGAAGTGTCCTGTCCTCTTCAAACAGATTTGTTCTCTCCGTATCTAAGCCTAATCCCAACCATGTTCGATTTAGTTGCCAGCTTACCCAGTTTGGGTTTTTGGTTATGTCATTATAGGAAACCACATACTGCGGTTTCTCCATTAAGTAGTTGTCTCGGTGAATCTCGTTACGGATATCGTTCTCTACCTCTGTAAAATTGGGGCTAAATTCTATTCTAGCTTCTGTTGGATTTCCAAACAGGAGATGAGAACTCTGGAAAAAGACATCATCTAGATATACCTCTTGGCTTTGGTTGTCTAACTGAAACCGTAGTGTTGCTGATTTACCACGTAGCTCGTCCGGTACATCCAGATGGAACGTTTCAAAGCCTTCTACTCCGTAAGCAATTCGATTAGAGCGATAATTAGGTACTGTGGGAGCATCGCGAAAAACTATTTCAACGCCAGCATCTCTTTCTACTTGTCGCGGTGAATTCAAGAATTCTCCCTTAAACAAAACGCGACTGGTTAAGTCATACTCCGTGCCTGATGCGCTATCTGTCATAAAGACTCTAAGATGAGGAATTTGTCCGGGTAGAATAGGAGGAGCTTGATCGAGACCTGGTACATGAAGATTAAATCGCAAAGTCCCCCAGTCAGGCACCACAAACTGATTGTGTGTAATGCTGTCACCAGATGTTAATCTCAGCGCGTAGTTAGGTTGAGCTGGATCGTACCCTACCTCTGGTCTGTAATTGTCAAGACTAGGAATATCTCTCCAATCAACCAACCTACTTGTCGGCGACGCAATATTTGACGTACCGCCGTGAAAAGACCAGCCCGGAATCGCATTACTAATCGCATTTCGGAACAAACTACGCGGATTAAAGACAGCATCAAAGTTGCCACCAAAAAGAGTAGGAACAGCAAAATCACCCCGCATCCGACTTTCTGCTGTATTGTCAAAAGAAAGAGGCACGCGCTCGACATTATTAGTCGGTCGTAAATTAGTAATCGCACCCGTATTAGGATCTTTAGTCAACCCACCTCCAAGAACAGAATAGAACCAACCAGTACCAATACCCTTCCTTTCAGTCAAAAAATAAGGTATTATTAAGAGCTTACAATGATTATAAACTAAGGACAAAAGTTATGGATACCGAAGAATTACTCAGAAGGTATGCTAGGGGTGAAAGAGATTTTACTGGTATTAATTTGAGCCATGCAAAATTGAATGGTGCAGACCTTGGTGGTATCATATTGAATGATGCTGAACTTAATTATGCAAGTTTAAAGGGTGCAAAACTAAGTGGTGCTATGTTGAATAAAACCAATTTTTTTCAGGCCAACTTAAATGGTGTTGACCTCAGCAATACCACCTTAAATGGTACTAACTTCTGGCAGGCAAGTCTGTCTGGTGCGTACTTGAGTGGTCTCTCCTTAGAAAGTGTTAACTTAGAAAATGCCTATTTGACAGGTGTTCATCTATTTGAATGCCATATTGATGACAGTAATTTAGCAGATGCTAATTTGAGGGGGGCCTATCTGCTACAGGTTTTAATCACAAATACTGACTTTCGCAGAGCCGATTTCAGTGGGAGCAAACTAGAAGATGTTTCTATGGAAAATGTTAACCTGAGTAATGCTTGCCTTATAGGTGCAGAAGGGATTGTTATACGTGGGATAATAAGTCTACGGCTAGAACGGATTAATTTCAACAATGCCACAATGCCAGATGGAACAATCTTTAGTAGTTGTTAGTACAAAATAACAGGTATTGAACATTTACTAAATTAGTGCCAGCCTAGTCACGGAAATTTAGGTAGCCAATCACAATGCTCTTGTGCCATACCAAGTAATGAATCTATTTCCACTTAGCTCCTAAGTGTCTGCACAAGAGCTAGTCAAGATTGGATAGAAGGTCAAGACCGGTAAGACGTTTAAGATCGACAGTCGTAACAGTCCAGGTTTGCCAATCTCTCCACTGAGCCAAGCTTGTTATAGGAGAACGATGTTCCGACGATGGCAACAAACCATTTAGCGGATGCGGTATTGGGGTCGAAAAATCGGTTGGTGCTGGTCTATTAGGCGTTATTACAGAGATAACATTGGTGTTGGCTGCTGTGATATCATTTATGCCTAAACCCGGGTGATCCAAGACCAAGATATTTTTCCAAGTATAATCAGGAACATTGATCATTTTATCGTTAATTGTTCCTAATGTTCCATATCCACCAGCAGTAATGTAAAGTTCTTTACCTTCTAATGCTAACTGGTAGCAATATTCTTCAAGGTTTCGCCACGCGGTACTACTAACATTATTTCCAGGGTATTGCGGAAGTGCATTCGTCATAATAAATGTAGACAACATATCCTTCTTATCTCGGTTTCGTTGTTCGGAAGTTGCCATGTGACCGCGGTCGTAGAGGTTGTTTGGATAGCCTTTGTAATCCTCACTTGTAACTAGCGGACTAAAAGAAATAGGTAAGGTTTCATCGGACTTGAATACACCGCTTCTTGTTAACTCACCCAGCCAGGAACGGTTTAATTGCCAAGTTACCCATTTGGGATTTTTAGAGTTGTTATCGTAAGACACTGTATATTGTGGCTTCTCTAATAGGTAGTTGTTTTGTTGGGCAGGGTCACGGCGAGCTTCTTCTCCATTGTAAGCAGGATTACCGAATTTGAGGTGAGTGCTTTTAAACAAGACATCATCTAAGAAAACTTCACCACCATTTAATTCAAACTTTAGTGTAGCTGATTTTCCTCGCAGGTCTTGGGGTATCTCATCTATATGAAATGTTTCAAATCCTTTAGTACCAAAGCCAATCCTGAATCGATCTGAGGGGTAAGAAGTTTGTGAGCTGGAATTTTTATTTTCTGCTGCACTTAGAACAATAACTCCAATAGGTTGATATTCGTCGTACCCTGGTGCATCTCCTTTGATAGAGACCTTAAGTTCTCCGTTAGTGAGTTGAGGAACATGAAGGTTAAAACGTAATGTTCCCCAGTCAGGCACGACAAAGCGATTGTGTGTGATGCTATCTCCCGATGTTAATTTCAAGGCATAGTTAGGTTCAGTAATGCCCAACTGTTCCAGGTAATTTAGTGATAAGTTAGCTCCCTTCTCATTCTTGATGGTACGAGGTTCGTTAAGTGCGGGAATATCCCTCCAATCAACTAACCTACTTGTCGGCGACGTAATATTTGACGTACCGCCGTGAAAAGACCAACCAGGAATCGCATTACTAATCGCATTTCGGAACAAACTACGCGGATTAAAAACAGCATCAAAATTGCCACCAAAAAGAGTAGGAATCGCAAAATCTCCCCGCATCCTGCTTTCTGCTGTATTGTCAAAAGAAAGAGGCACGCGCTCCACATTATTAGTCGGTCGTAAATTAGTAATCGCACCCGTATTAGGATCTTTAGTCAACCCACCTCCAAGAACAGAATAGAACCAACCAGTACCAATACCCTCATTAGGAGCATTAGCAGCACCCAGAGAAAAGTTAGGTTGCCCGCTATATTTAGGCGTGTACCAGGGGTTGACACGAGGGTCTTGAGCAGTTCCACTGAAAGAAAAGTCTCTGTCAAACAGTTGCTCGTAATGCCCATCACCCCGACGCCGCGAGATTGGGTCAACAGGTTGCGTACTAGAAGAATTTTGGCGATACTCAGTTAGTCCCAGGTCAGCAGTCCCCGCATACCACGTCAGGACTCTCCCGTGCGTTCCCCCAGCGAGATCGTCTTTGGTAAACCCAGGTAAACTATTTTCAAAACCATCAGCATTGCGTCGAGTACCCAAGAAAACCGTTTCGTCAGGCTTCCCTAGAAGTTCCCCCGCACTGTTTCTGGGAAATTTGAGACCTGCTCTAATCTCTGTTCGCAGAGCATCGGGCCCGCTCAAATTGGGAATGTCTCGACCCGCAGGTGTCAGCGTAGGAATTTGTGGAATGCCTTGGTCTAGCCTGGGCACCGTTTGGTAGTAGTTGTCCGCAAAAGTCACATTCTTCCAAACCTGAACCTTCGGTTCGCGGAAATCTGCAAATCCCGCTTCTCCTAGAAATGGTAACTGTACCGAAAAACTTGGTTGGTCAAAATCATGAGGATCTAATGTAGTCATCTGGAGGTCGCGAAACAGAGAATTCTCCTTCCCGCCAGCTAGAGGGAAGTAAGTCCCTACACGCTGAATGATTTCGCTATTGACCACAGCCCCCCGACTGAAGCCAACAAAGTGCAGTGGCGAATTGAAAATTGCCCCCTGAGAGCGAACAAAATTCCCTTGGCTGTCGAAGTTAGCACCACCTCCTAGCGACTGATCTAGCTGCACCAGCGAGGCAAAGAAACTATCTGCTGCTGCCTCCGTGAAGCCAGAATCGGGAATAGCTGACTCATTATTTTGAGACCAGTCAGGCAGAAGCACTAATGGTTTGTTGCTTTGGAGGTAGGGAGCTATATAGCTCGACAAAGCAGTACGATAACTGGGAGCGGCTTGGTCAAAACCATTAGGAAAATAAGTTAAATTACTAAAGAAATCACCCAAGACTTGCCCGTATTTATCGACCGGAACCCAGTTACCTGTGGGCGAGTCGTAGCGCATGAGCAATCCTTCACCCCCAGTAGTAGCAATGCTGTCAGCCATTTTGTAGAATTCGCTGGGAATCCCTGGTCCGGTAATGACCGGAGGCTTAAAACCGTGGGTCAGTACAGTGACGCTGCTGAAAGTGCTGTTGCCGTTGAGAGCAGGCGGTGGCGATGTTTTGAACTGCCCAACATCAAGATTTCGCTTTCCATCCTTGCTCAAAGCTTCAACAGCCCAATGATAAGTCTGACCAGCCGTCAGAGTCCGATTATCGGGCAGCGTGAACTGGGTATTGGTGTTTGAAGGGTCAAGGGGTAGACCACCAAGCCCCACCCAGCCTTGACCGGGCTTCCAAGTCGCTGTCAGGATGCGGTTGGGGTTATAGTCTAAAGTGCCGAACTGGGAGTTCCATTTTGCTAGCAAGTTTTGCTGCTGCTGTGGGCTGAGATTATTGAAGTTTGGATTTTGGATATTGGCGAGATCCTCCCATCTATCCTCTGGCAACAAACCCTCCCCTTTATCGAAGGTACTGACAAAAAGATTGACCTCTTTCACATCCTCCCAACCCGGAGCAAACTGCCATTGAAAAGTAGGAGTCAGGTCATTTGTAGTTGCACCAGGCCCCTTCAAATCCAGCCAGTCAGTCGGTGCAATGCTCAAATCCCGTAAATTTCCCCCAGTACCGACTGGTGCGCGTGTTGTACCCAACGGCACCCCATAAGTAAACTGATTAGCAGGTCGGTTCTCCTGAAGAATCCCATAGTCAGCAGCAATACTAATAGCCGGATTTATATCATCAATAGGAACCCTTGTGAAATCAACCGCAGTCACAGACCTCGCCGTAGTAGCATTGAAGAAAGGAGACTTAACACCCCTGTCAAGACTATCAATTTTGAATTGACCGGGATTGTCCAGAGTTTTAATAATTTCCTCAACATCGAAAGCATAAACGCTCCCGCTACCAGTCAGAGAAGGATAAGAGCCATAAAGGTATTTGTTGTCATTAGAAAGCACTAAATCGTTAGTAAGAGCCTCTGGAATCGGTCTGGTAGCACCGATTAATTGAGGATTTGGCCCCAAGGGGTCTTTAATAATCCCAATATTTCCCCCAGAACGCACATCTGCAGAAGGGCCAAGACTTCCAGAATTGCGACCAGCCACAAACCCATACCGCCCATCCCGCGTTACAGTGACAGATACCCCCTCATTCACATCAAAATAATCAGTAGGAAAACCCAAACTTAAAGGGGCATAACTCACAGAAGCAGTAAAGTTAAGAGGGTCGTCCGAAGTAATTTCCAACACCCCAAAACCAGGCCCGTCATTCTGGTCAGTATTAATCAGATTCAATCCGTTCGTGAACACCATTTTCGTCGGCTCATTCGTAGCTGCTATTCCCTCGGTCTCCGAAATAGTAGGAATAACTCCAATTTGTTGATGCCACTTACGAGGATTAGAATCTTCATCCTTCGGTCGGTCCTTAGAGTCAATATTGATTGCATAAATCCGACGATTAGGCACTTGCTCATTATTATCAGAACCCGTGCCGAACAGCCGCCGCCCATCACTACTAATTGCCAACTGACTCAATCCTAATGGTGAAGTGACGTTAATAGTCTCAACTACTTTGTGATAAGTTGCCGAGTTAGGGTTGATGTCAAGGACGTAAATTTTCGCTTGATTTAAGTCGCCAATGTAAGCATAATCGTCTCTAGGACTGATGACTATTGACTTGGCTCTAGCGCCCGCCGGCAGGACAATGGGATTGACGCCTGGGGTATTTGGCTGAGTATCTACCTGTCGCAGTACCATTGCATCGACCAATGCCACTTGACCTGAATTCCTCAAGGTTGCGTAAACGCGATTTCCGTCGCTAGTCACGGCTGTTGATTCTGCCCAATCTGTGACACTGCTAGTCCCCACAGGAATTTGAGCCAACAGCAAGTCTTTGCTGTTTGTAGTATCAACCACTGATTCGGGGTTTTTACCGTTGAGAACCGCTACTCGGTCAGAACCGCCCAAGGCTGCAAAAACGTACTCTGCCCCCTGTGGCAGGCGAATTGGATTGCTGTGGTACTGGATTTCTTTGTATACTGGTGTAACACCTTTTTGCTCGACGGTCTGGTTCTGCTTCCTCTCCAGCACGACGCCTGAAGCGCCCAGCACTACTGTATCAGGCACTTTAACTGCTACTTCATACTGATTGCCCCCAAGAGAGCGGCTGCGTGTCGGTACTACAGTCCCCTCATACATAGAGTTGCCTGCATAGAATTTAACTGTCAAATCTTCAAACTTACTGCCTTTAGAGTCGCTGGCGTTGTTGACTAAAATGTTGCCCCCGGTCAGAAATAAGAGGGGCTCATTGTTCTCAAATGGTTGACCGGAATCATCCTTGAATTTCAGCTCAGCTTTTTGGAGGACAGGAGGTGTTGTGGGGTCAGAGGTAGTTGGGGCTGGCATATTCAAAGCCGCCTTAAATGTGGCAGTGCCGTCGTCGTTTCGCTGCACGCCTACCTCTGTTACCACCGGCAGTCCCACCTTGGGGATTGCTACCACCTGCACTGAAGATATGTCGCGAGTTACGGTAAAGGCTGGAGTGGTAACGAATTTGTCCGGGTCTATTAACTGACCGAGATTTCCCTGGGGGTCAATGATGCCAAAAAATGCTAGGGGGAAGTTGTAGTTGAGGGTAAGCTGACCTTTGACTAAGGTGGCGCTGCCTGTGGGACTGGAGTAGACTACTGCGTATTCGCCCGGTCTGACCACACCTGGATAGGGAGGAGACTGGGTGCGAATGTTGCCGTCATCCCCGACTATGCCTGATTCTTCTTGCAGCCAAATCGGATTCCAAGTGCCGGTTGCGTCAGGAATTGCTCCTTTCCGCAGGAAGTATGCTACAGTTCCAGGTGCTAATCCGGCGGGTGCTGGTACTGCTAACTGGGCGGGTATATTCAGGGAGTTATCGCCAAAGTTTAAGTTGAAGGCCCCTGCAAATTCAAATCCCGGTGGTAGTGGTAGGGACAAGTTTTGTTGGTTGACTGGGGCAATGCTGACGGTTGTATTCTGTTCTAGAGCACCCGGAGGTATCATTACTGCTAGGGTTCCGTCGTTTGAGTTGACGATGCCGCCATCGGTTCCCAAGGCAGTTGTGCCGATTTGCGGTGCTTCGACTCGAACTGGAATGATGGCGGATGCGGTTCCGTGAATGGCTGTGACGGTGCCATCGCCAATGCCGACTGCTGTAATGGTGCCGTCGGGACTGACGTTGAGGATGTTGCTGTTGTTGCTAAAGTAGCGTGTACCTGTGCTGGCTGCGGTTAGGTTGGCTTCGGTGAAGTTGGAGTTCTGACGGGGTGACAACCCCGTTAAAACATAGACTCAATCAAGGACATAGCTCTCATACCCTTCTGAAAAAATGGC
>NZ_JAUBTN010000097.1:0-14440 GCF_036705055.1 Microcoleus sp. CZ3-B2
TGGGCGGAGCGAAGCGGAGGGATTGGGCGGAGCGAAGCGGAGGGATTGGGCGGAGCGAAGCGGAGGGATTGGGCATACCTCACTTTTTTGAGAACCGCTATATAGCCTTTCAATCTCTCTACCTCACTTTTTTGAGAAAGGCTATATCGAGTTATTGGCTTTAGTTTACTGTAGCCGACTTTCCACATTTTTCAACGGGAGCATCTCAGTTTTGATTTTGAGCGTGCGAACTGTCGCAAACTCGCGCTCTATCCAACACTCGCGAGTTCGCGACAGCTCGCACTATTGATTGGCTTTAAATTTTTGACTTCGCTGTAGTCTCTAAATCGCCGGAGCAAACGGTTAGTAATGCGGGGCGTTCTGTGGTGAAAGTTTTAAAGCACCCACTCACCCCATTTCCTCCTAGGAAATGGGGAATAAGTTTGACTTAACTAGCCTTATTGTTGGGGGATCGATGGGAGATTTTTGCGTTGGTCGTTGAGGCGCTTCTTGGCATAAAAATTAATGGTCACTACCATTAATACAATCATGGCAATAATCGTAGCAATAGTTGAAGAAACTGGTAAACTTTGCTTAAATACTGCTAGCAATACTATCATTACTAACAAAACCGTTGGCACTTCATTTAATGCCCTAAATTGTTGACCAGTCCACCGACATTCATTCTTTGCTAATTTCTTCAGCAGCCAACCGCAATAGAAATGATAACCTATTAACAAAGCAACTAATGTTAGCTTTATGTGCAACCAAGTGTCTTTTAATACATCTGGTTCTGTTGAAATTAACCCGATCGCCATCAGGACAGTCACAAACATTCCGGGGGTAGTAATCAAATTATAAAGACGTTTCTCCATAATTTGATATTGTTCTTTAAGAATTGTTTTTGCCGGTTCTGGTTTCTCTTCGGCTTCCGCGTGATAGACGAATAATCTTACTAAATAAAATAAGCCAGCAAACCAAACGACAATGCCAATAAAATGAAACGATTTAAACCAAAAATAAGCCATGATTTGTTACCTTTAATGAACCACAGAGGCAGAGATTTCCCAGAGGTTTGTTGATTTTTACCTCCTGCAACGGGGTTTCTCGTCGATCATTGTACAAGAAAGCTGGTTTCTTTGTCATCAAGAAACCCGGTTTTTCAGTCACCGGATAGCCCAAGGCCTCATGTCGTTTCCGGTAGCATCGTCAGGTGATTTAACCGGCGCTAGGGCGCAGAGAACACAGAGGAAGACAAGAGAGAGATGAATACAGAACTATGAAGCGCGGATTTGATCTGACTCGATTTTATAATTGGGATGCTACCGGATTTGATATCAGTCATTGTACAAGAAACCGGGCTTCTTTGCCGTAACTGTTGAGACCCCAAGGATTTTCACTCCCGTACAAAAAATCCGGTTTCTTTGCCGCAACTGTTGAGCTCCAAGGATTTTTCCTCCAGCCACCGGCTCAATGGGGCAGCCCAAGCAGTTAATCATACTATAAAAAACCCGATTTATTTGCTGTAAAGAAATCGGATTTGTCAATAATTTGATAGCTTAAAATATTAATAGGAATACAATAAACCCCAGGGCGAATGTATCTAGACTTTATGTTAAGAGAATGTGGTATATTGGAGCAGAATTATTGAGTATCCAAACAATATTTAATTAGAGTTTACTATTGTCAAACTCTAACCTCAAATCACCATTGCCGACCATGTTTACGACTTAGAAGATCCCAGAATTTAGCGAGCGAAACATCATCAATTAATTGATATTATCACCCTCTCAATTTGTGCAGTAATTTGCGGTGCTGATACATGGGTGAATATCGAAAGTTACGGGCTCTTCTAAATACGAATAGTTAAAGACAATTTGAAAATTGCCGAATGGTATCCCGACCCATGACACAATTGCGAGAGTATTTTCTCGCCTCAAACCTGAGCAATTTCAAAAAAGTTTTTTGAGTTGGATTCAATATTATATTAGTAGTTTACCAAATGATGCTCAAAAACTTGGTGAATCCGTCCGCAGCCATTGGGAAATTGAGAATTCTTTACATTGGGTATTAGATGTGGGTTTTCGTGAAGATGATTGTCGGATCACAAAAGATAATGCTCCGCAAAATTTTGCTATAATTCAATACGGTTTACTTAAGACGATCCCCCCTAACCCCCCTTAAAAAGGGGGGAACAAGAATCCCCTCAAAGTCCCCCGACTATCCGGGGGATGCGAGGGGGATCTCCGGGGCATAAATATGTTAAGTGAACCGTATTGTTCTATAATTAGACACATCTCACTCAATCTTTTGAGTCAAGAAAAAACCTCAAAAACTGGAACCAAGAATAAGCGACTTCGAGCCGGGTGGGATGATGACTGTTTGACTAATATCCTCGCTGTTGCAGTTAACTAAATTCTCACGAATAACTCATTAATAACTATTATAACTCTTGCAAAAATCCAAAGCACCCCACCCCAACCCTCCCCCTATTAAGGGGAGGGAGCAAGATTATTCTTGTTTCTCCCCGCGGGAGGGGGGACTAAGGGGGGTAAATTTGACTTTTGCAAGAGGTCTATTATACAACTTGTAAATAGTGGTTGTAATATTTTTACTCTCTCAAAATGAGCAGCGAGCGTCAAAACCACCATTAATCAGTTCCTATTTTATCTAAAAGTTCATTATAAAGCGTGTCTGTAGCTTCTAAGAATGGTGAATTCATCTCAAAATATACTCACCACTGATGAACAGTGTTCAATAAGATGCGTTCCCCCTGGGGATTGGATAGGGGTTAGGAGCTTTCCGACAGTTGTATTTTTGTGGAAAAATGTAAGCTGTACTGCATTTTTATTGTAGATTTATTGAGCCATATCAAAGCTGGTGAAATCCTTTCTCCCTGTAATATCACTTTTTCAGCATGGCAGATACTTGACTCTTGAGTTTTTTTTGACCGACTCAATCTAACACAGCCTACAATAGTTTAGGTGAGACAAAACCTAAGTGTTTCCAAGCGGCTGCTGTGGCAATTCTGCCCCTACTTGTTCGCTGCAAAAATCCGATTTGCATTAAGTACGGTTCGTAGACATCCTCAATTGTTTGAGTGTCTTCTCCGGTGGAAGCGGCGAGGGTTTCTAAACCAACCGGGCCGCCGTTAAAGTTTTCGATCATTGCTGTCAAAAGTGACCGATCTGTCCAATCCAAGCCTAGGGGATCGACGTTGAACAATTCTAGGGCGATGGATGCAACTTCGGCATTGATTGGCTTTAAATTTTTGACTTCGCTGTAGTCTCTAACTCGGCGCAGCAAACGGTTAGCAATCCGGGGGGTTCCGCGAGCTCGGCGGGCAATTTCTTCGGCTCCTTCTGGGGTGATTTTAGTGTCGAGAACTTTGGCGGTTCTTTGGACAATTAGACTAAGTTCGTCTATTTCGTAGTAGCGCAATCTTTGGATTAAGCCGAAGCGATCGCGCAACGGAGATGTCAGCGATCCGACTTTGGTGGTTGCTCCTACTAAGGTAAAGGGTTTCAGGGGAATGCTGCGGATTTTGGCGCTTTTTCCTTGACCGATCGTAATATCTAAACGGCAGTCTTCCATCGCTGGATAGAGGATTTCTTCGGTAACTTTAGATAAGCGGTGAATTTCGTCGATAAACAGCACGTCGCCTGCTTTGAGGTTGACGAGCAATCCGACAATATCTCGGGGTTTTTCTAGGGCTGGGGCGGTGGTGATTTTGCATTCAACTTCCATTTCTGCTGCTAGAATTAGCGACATTGTGGTTTTTCCCAACCCTGGCGGCCCGTACAGTAACAGGTGATCCATCGGTTCGCCCCGCGATTTGGCTGCTGCAATTGCGATCGCCAAAACTTCTCTCAAGTCTTTTTGTCCGATGTATTCAGCTAACCGCTGGGGGCGGATTTTGTCTTCTTGTTTGTTGTTGATTTCGTCTGGTAATTCTTGCGATTCTAGCAGCGATTCCGTCTGGGGTTTAGCGGCTCTTTTTCGGGGAGCCGAGGCTATATCTTCAGGTAGGTTTGGGTCTGGGGGTTGTTGTTTGGAGGAGATTATAGCCATATTTATTTATTTGCACTCGGATAGCGAAAATTGTTTACAATTATTAGCAGAATTTTGAAAATTATTGAGGTCGTTATGAGTGTTCCATCTTCTTTATTAGCATCGGAAAGTATAACTTTTGAGGAGGCGATCGCGCTGACTCAATCTTTACTGTCGCTGATTCAGAGCGATCGACTTTTAGAGGGAGATATCGAGCAAGCTGTTAAATCTCTAGTGAAAACTCCCAACGGTGCTAGGGGTTTTTTTGTCACCTATCTGACGGACGACCGACAGGCTGCAGACCGGCCGTCACCAGGAGTTATCAAGGCGCTGCGATCGGCTCCTGAGATCGTAGCAGAACTGCTGGTGAAAAATGTGGCGATGTCGGCGGCAATGGTGTTGCATCATTCGCGCCTTCAAAAGGAGGAAATGGCGGCGGGTTCTGCTAGAGTGCAGGAACGATCGCGCAATTTAATTCAAATCCTGCAAATGCCAGCCTGTCAAGCTATAGCGTCGCAAATGCTAGAAAGTTTACAAACTAAAGAAGGTGAGTATGAGGAGTTTTTCCAACGCTGGGGCTACGACGACGAGCAAAGAGTCGCGATCGGTTCGGCAGTTGGGGAGGCGATCGGCTAAAATAACCTCCTAAGCCAAAAGCCAGAAGCCAGAAGCCAGAAGTCCAAGCCGGGGAGACAGATCCTTGATCAAAGCGGCCCGGCTGTGGAATAATTGCGGTTTAGCAAAAGCTGCACAATTGTAGCTGGAGTTGATTTAGGTGTGAAGGTAGTCAACGAGGGCGAAAAAATTGCACAGATCGGTGAAAGGAGTTGTCCAAAAAGCCCCAAAGGGCCGCGGCCGGCGACCGACAAACAGCCAGCGCAGGGCAAAGCTGAGTCTGCTGGCTACATTGGTGCGTCGGGACTTGGAAGCTCAATACAAAGGCTCGATTCTGGGCAATTTGTGGCCGCTGCTGAATCAGCTATCGCAATTGGTGATTTACACCTACGTATTCTCGATCGTCCTCAAGGTAAAACTCAAACTTGCAGGCTTCCCGGAAAACAGCGACATCACATTTGGAGTCTGGCTATTTGCAGGTTTGTTACCTTGGAGTGCTTTCACCAGCGGTTTGATTAAATCGGGAGTATCCGTAGTAGGGCAGCCAAATTTAGTCAAAAAAGTAGTATTTCCCCTCGGTTTGCTGCCCCTCGTGCCGATTTTTACAGCTTTTATTGAAAGTTCTCTCGGTTTAGCAGCCTTGATTCTGATCGTAGCAGTATCCTCGCAAAAGCTCAACGCTACTTTATGCTTGCTGCCGCTGGTTTGGGTGCCTCAATTGTTGCTCACAGCCGGCTTGGGATATTTGACAGCGGGCTTAACCGTGTTTTTGCGAGACATTCCTCAGACATTAGGTGTTATTCTAAATTTTTGGTTTTATTTGACGCCGATCGTCTATCCAGCATCAATCATCCCCGAACAGTGGCGAGCCTGGATATTTTGGTTGAATCCAATGGCCACCATCTCCGAGGTTTACCGAGACCTCATCCTGCTGGGAGAAGTCAAACACTGGGGCGAATGGGGTGTCGCCACCCTAATCTCTGCTGCTATATTTTGTGGAGGTTTAGCGGTTTACCGGCGTTTGCGTCCCGCTTTTGCTGACGTGCTGTAATATGTTTTACATTTAAATGCAATCTACCATCCAAAATCGCGATCGAGGTTCGTAGTGAGGAATGCGAGTCCGCATAAATCAGAGGACTCGCATTCCCAACGATCAAACCTATTTTTTGTTCTAAAAGACATAATATCAATCTAAAATCTCAAACTTGTTCGCTCGCGAAGTCGAAGAATCCAAAATCTAAAATCTAAAATCGGATGACTGAAAATGTAATTTCACTAAAAAATGTTTCCAAATGCTTTAAGCGGTACGATCGTCCAGGAGACCGCTTAAAAGAAATTATTTATCCCAATAAAAAATTTGCTGATGAATTTTGGGCACTCTCCGACATCAATCTGGAAATTCCTAAAGGACAAACTCTAGGAGTAGTCGGTCGCAACGGGTCGGGAAAAAGCACGCTTTTGCAAATCATTGTGGGGACGCTGACACCCACCGCAGGAAGCGTCCGAGTACAAGGGCGAATCTCCGCTTTGTTGGAACTCGGAAGCGGGTTTAACCCGGAATTTACCGGAAGACAAAACGTGTTTTTCAACGCTCAAATACTCGGATTCAATCAAAAAGAAACTGAAGAAAAATTTGACGAAATTGCGGGTTTTGCTGATATTGGAGATTTCATCGATCAGCCAGTCAAAACCTATTCTAGCGGTATGTTTGTCAGACTGGCTTTTGCCGTTGCGACTAGCGTAGAGCCAGATATTCTAGTGGTTGACGAAGCACTTTCGGTAGGCGACGAAGCTTTTCAGCGCAAGTGTTTTGCCCGCTTGCAAAGCATTCAGGAAGGTGGCGGAACGATTTTATTTGTTTCTCATGCTGCTAGTTCTGTGGTGCAACTTTGTACTTCGGCGATTTTAATGGATAGCGGAGAATTGCTGCTCGCTCACACGCCAAAGGTGGTAATTTCTAAATATCAAAAGCTGATCTATGCCGATCCCGATAAAGTCTTGGGGTTGAAGCAAGATATTCGAGTTCTGAACCAACTGACAAAGCAAGAAAGTCAAGAAAATCTTCAGAATCCTAATTTAGAAAGTACCAAAACGGAGGCTGTACCGGAGCCATATATCTCCCAACCCAAGGAACATTATGATGAATTTTACGAACCGGGGATGATCCCGTCGAATACGGTGCGCTATCCGTCTCGCGGCGCGGAAATTATTAACCCGCGCATCGAAACGCTGCAGGGAGATGTGGTAAATCACTTGCTCGGCCGTCAAGATTATGTTTACACTTACTCTGTCACTTTCTCGCGGTCAACTTCCAAAGTTAGGTTTGGAATGTTGATTAAAACGATTAGCGGTTTTGAGTTGGCTGGTGCTTCTTTGAAGGCTTCTACTCAATCAGTTAGATATGTGGAAGCGGGAACGACAATTTTAGTTAAGTTTCAGTTTAAATGTTTGCTGAATCCGGGGGTTTATTTTTTGAATGCGGGGGTGGTGGGAACGGTAGATGAGGATTTAAGTTATCTGGATCGCTGCGTTGATGTGGCGATGTTCAAAGTTCAGTCTTGTACTGAGTCCTGCGGTAACGGCATTGTTGACTTGCTGATAGAACCGTGTTTAACTGTTGTAAATTCTGATTGTCTGGTGCAAGAACAGTCAACGGAAGTCATCTAATAATTCTGTGAAAACTTTGTAAAAATAATGAGCAATCTCAATTTAGAATTATCCAAAAATCAAGTAATCCAAGCATTGATTCGAGATCGAGCTAAGTTTCCCGAAGATTTTAAACTAAATATTTGCGAAGACGATGAAATGTATTTGTTTAGCTTGAGCAACGTCAAGGAGGATGGAGACGATGGAGACGATGGAGACGATGACGATCGCGAGCGAGCTTTGGTGCGCTATTATGCGATCGGGCGACGCATCCGGGATGCGGTTCAACAAGTTGTAGATTGGCATTTTGGCGGGTTTGAAAATGTACCGTCTTTTCTGGATTTTGCCTGCGGTTACGGTAGATTTACCCGGTTTTTGATTCAGGAAATGCCGCCGGAGCAAATTTGGGTTTCTGATATTTATGCTAACGCGGTCAAGTTTCAAACTGAATACTTGGGCGTTAACGGTATTGTTTCGACGGGAAAACCGGAAAAATATTTAATTGACCGAAAATTTGACTGCATTCTGGCTAATTCTTTTTTCAGCCATATCCCGGAAAGAACTTTTACGAGTTGGCTCCAAAATTTGTATAATTTGTTGACCGAAAACGGGATTTTGATGTTTAGCGTTCACGGCGATTGTTTGCTGCCTTCTCACATAGAAATGCCTGCTAACGGTATTTTGTTTAGTGCCGAAAGCGAAAGTCAGTCTTTGGATAAGGAGGAATACGGCACAACCTATGTAACTGAAAAGTTTGTCAGAGAAATTGTCGGTAAAGTTAGCGGTGGGAAAGCTTTTGTTCACCGGATCAAAAAAGGCATATGCAGGTTTCAGGATTTGTATGTTGTTACAAATAAGTTAACTAGAGATTTTTCGGAGTTAAATTTTTATCACCACCCTGGAGGATATATTGATGTTGCTGCTTTTACCAACAAGCAGAATTTGTATCTGGAGGGTTGGGCTGCTGATGTGAATTTGGGCGGCCGAATAGAGGAAGTTCAGGTGCTGGTAAACGGTGAGGTGGTGCAGAGGTGCGAGCCTTTTTACGATCGCCGGGATGTGGCTGATTATTTTCAAAAAGATGCAATTTTGCAGTCTGGTTGGAACTGTTATTTACCGAAAAATACTGTGGCACCGGAGGATGTGTTAACAGTTAAAGCAATCAATAACTACGGTTGGGAATGGATTCTGGAAATTTGCAGGGTGAAATCGCTGGTGGGCCAACGGCAATCGCAGTCTTTGTTGGGTTCTACTCACGAAAAACTCAAGTTGGTTGAAACTCAGTTAGAGGCGGCTAAAATAGCATGGGAGATCAGTCAAAGTAAGTTAATGATTACTGAACCACAATTAGAAGAATCTCAAATAAAGTTGCAAGAAACTCAAGCTCAATTAATGTCAGCTCACGCGCAGTTGGAACAAACTCAAAGTCAGTTAGTATCCGTGCAAATGCAGTTAGAACAAACAGAATCTCAGTTAATTAATGTCAAGCAAGAATTAGACCGATCGCACAATCGAGTTGAGGCAATGGAAAGCAGCAAGTTCTGGAAGCTGAGAAGCACATGGTTTCAAGTCAAGCGGTTGCTGGGGGTAGCGGGAGAATAGGGCGGCATCTCCAGCTTTGAAAAAAGCATTTTGATAGCGCGAGCACTTGAAAAGCTCGCGTTCGGGGACTATTAAATGCTTGGAGGCAGAGGTTTCCGAGAATAATAAGTAAAGTTGGTGTGGGAATTAGGGCGAGGGATAGAAATTGTGAGTACAAATGACAGCAAACCGTCGGTTTTTATTGTTACTGGAATGCACCGTTCCGGTACGTCTTTAACGGCTTCTTTGTTTCAGAAAGTCGGGGTTGATATTGGTAAAAAGTTGGTTGGCCCGGCGGTGGGAAATGTGAAAGGTCATTTCGAGAATGTTGATTTTGTGGAGTTTCACAAGAGTGTTTTACGATCGCACGGCATAGATGAACTCGGCTGTACGTTGGAAAAAACGATTCCGGTAGCAGCGGAATACGTGGAAATGGCCAAAAGGGCGATCGCTCAAAATCAACTTCCTGACAAGCATTGGGGCTGGAAAGACCCGCGAACCGCCCTATTTTGGGATTTTTGGTTAAAATTGCTCCCCGAAGCTAATTTTATCTGCGTTTATCGATCGCCTTGGGAAGTAGTCGATTCGCTGTACCGCCGGGGAACCGATGTCAGCTTGCTGCAGCATCCCGAAATGGCAGTAAAAATGTGGCTGCACTACAACCAACAAGTCTTAGAATTGTCTGAAAGTTTTCCCGATCGCTGTCTGCTGGCCAACGTTTACCCGATCGGCAACACTCCCGAATTTTTTATCGATCGAGTCAACGAAAAATTTAACGTTAACTTAAGTGCGATCGCCGCCGACAACTTTGAAGAATCTTTATTAGTCAACGATATTGTTAAAAGTCACAGACCAAGTTTAATAGAACAATATTTTCCCGAAGCATTAGAACTATATCAAGTTTTAGAAACCAAAGCCGGCAATCTCAGCAGCAAATCTAAATTGTCGAATGACCAAATTATTCATTTTCCAGTATCTCCTGTCGGGCCTTTTGAAGATTGGCTCAAAATCCGCTTGCTGGAAAAACAACAAAAAACCAGCAATTTAGAAGTCAAACAGTGGCAAGAACAATTTCAACAAGCTCAAGCAAAAGTGTTGGAATTGGAAACGAAGTTAGGAGAAACTCAAGTACAGCTTGACGGCAAAGAATCTCAATTTCAAGAAGCCCTAGCAAAACTGCTCGAATTAGAAACAGAATTAGGAGACACTCAGGTACAGCTTGACGGTCAAGAATCGCAATTTCAAGAAGCCTTAACAAAAGTCTTGAAATTAGAAACAGAATTAGGAGAAACTCAAGTACAGCTTGACGGTAAAGAATCTCAATTTCAAGAAGCCCTAGCAAAACTGCTCGAATTAGAAGCAGAATTAGGGGAAACTCAGGTACAGCTTGCCGGCCAAGAATCGCAATTTAAAATAGCATTAACAAAAATCTTAGAATTAGAAGCAGAATTAGGAAAAACTCAGGTAAAGTTTGAAGAAAAAGAATTTAAATTGGATCAAAAATTAGCTGAATTATTGAGCTTGGAAACAGTCCAGAGTCAAACTCAGCAAGATTTGGAACAATCGCGGCAGGAAAATGCCAAAATCCAGGCTGAACTTTCTGCAATTAAGTCTTCTGACTGGTGGAAACTTCGAGAAAAATGGTGGGAATTTAAGCACAAAATCCGCGATCTATTCCCAAAATTTATTTTTTCTTTAGACCAACCCACTACTTGGCAAGTTAGCGATTCCCACCTGCTAATTGTGGGCTGGGTTTTTAACACAAAAAAAGATATTAAAGCCGTCCGCGCCCGAATTGAAAATAAGAGTTTTGCCGCTGTTTACGGTCTGGAAAGAAGCGACATAGCTGGCTGGTATTCTAATATTGGGTCTGCAAAAAAATCTGGTTTTACAATTGAATTGCAAGCTCCCGCCGGACGGCACGAGGTGTTGTTGGAAGCGCAAGACGAGGGAGGAAAATGGCATTTTTTGGCAGCTTATCCGCTGTTAGTTTCAACGATTCAAGCGTCGTTAGATGTACCGGTGGTGTGGGAACAGCGTCAGGGTCAAGTTTTGTTTGCGGGTTGGTGTTGCCACCACGATCGCAAAATTGCTAAATTAAGTCTTTTGTGCGGCGATACTTCTGTAGAATGCGCCTACGGTTTGCGCCGAAAAGATGTCGGCGAAGTGTTTCCTGACTGGGTTAACAGCTCGGAAAGCGGCTTTGAGGCGCTTGTCAATTTGCCTCCGGGTGAATGGCAAGTTTCTCTGCAAGCCGAGTTAGAAAACGGGGAAATTTTGTCTTTTCAAGCGCCGAAAATATTGACTGTGCGGCGCTACGATATTTGGCAGCGAAGTGCTGATAAATATGAGGAGTTTTCGAGTTTTGTAGAGGCAATTCGGCAGCGGGCGAGGGAGAGAAAACAGCGTCTCGGCAGAATTGTGCCGATGCCTTGGGAAATTGTGAAGGTGATGCGTCAGTTTGGGAAGATTTACAAGCAGCAAAAACAGTTTACTGCGCCGGGAGATTTGCTGCCACCTGCGGGTTTTGTGCTTGCTTCACCGATTGATAGGTATGATGCTTGGCTGCAGGTGAATCAGTGGAACGATCGCGCGCGCGATTACCTGATTTCTCGGCTAAAATCCTGTGGGGAAGCGCTGCCAAAAATTTCGGTGGTAATGCCAGTTTACAATCCGCAGATAGATTTTCTCGAAAGTGCGATCGACAGCGTAATCAATCAAGTTTATCAAAACTGGGAACTCTGCATCGCCGACGATCGCAGTACCGACGCTAGGGTTGCTGAAACTTTGAAAAATTCGGCCGCAAAGGACGATCGTATCCGCATCACATTTCGCACAGAAAACGGCAACATCAGCGCCGCCACTAACAGCGCCGCCGCCCTCGCCACAGGCGACATCATCCTGTTTTTAGACAACGACGACGAACTAACTCCCGACGCATTAGGCGAAGTCGCCTTATATTTTGCCACGCATCCAACCACCGACTTTCTCTACTCAGACGACGACAAAATCGACACCAAAGGTCGCAGATTCGCCCCGCAATTCAAACCAGAATGGTCGCCAGAACTGCTGCTTTCCTATATGTATCTCGGTCATTTGTGCGCCGTCAAAAAAGAAATTTTTGAACAAATAGGCGGCTTGCGGATCGGTTTTGAAGGCTCGCAAGATTACGATTTTGCCTTAAGAGCAACCGAAATTTCTCGCCGCGTCGCCCACCTGCCCCTAGTGCTTTATCACTGGCGAACCGCACCAGGTTCTACAGCCGTATCTGGGGCTGCGAAACCATCCAGTTTTTCCGCAGGTCAACAAGCCATTCAAGACGCACTAAACCGCAGAAAAATTAAGGGAACTGTCGCTCAGCACGCCTGGGCAATCAAAGAAAATTTGGGCATATTTGCCCAGGATTTCCCTGATGATGGCCCGTCAGTAACTTTGATTATTCCTACTAAAAATCAAGTTAAACTGCTGAAAGCCTGTATCGATTCTCTCGAAATTACAACATACAAAAATTATCAAATTGCTGTCATTGACAACGAAAGCGACGATCCAAAAACCCTGGAATATTTAAATCAGTTAACTTGTCAAGTTTTGCGAATCAAAAATCCTGGAGGAAAGTTTAGTTTTGCGGCAATTAACAACCGCGCTGTCGAACAAGTTGACAGCGAATACCTGTTGTTTTTGAACAACGATACTGAAGTAATCACCCCGCGATGGCTGAGTCAAATGGTTGGATACGCTCAAATTCCTGCTGTGGGTGCAGTCGGTGCGAGGCTTTTATATCCCGATGGCAGAATTCAACACGCGGGCATAATTCACGGCCTCCATCACGGTTTAGCGGGTCACGCTTTTAAGCTGATGAACAGCGACAATCGAGGCTATCTTTCTCAAGCGATGGTAACGCGAAATTACTCGGCGGTAACAGCCGCTTGCACGATTACTCCGCGTCAATTGTTCTTAGAATTGGGAGGCTTTGATGAGGAGAATTTTGCTGTTGCTTACAATGATGCAGATTACGGATACCGATTGTTAGAACTCGGTTATCGGTGCGTTTACTGTCCCGATGCGGAGTTGTTGCATAAGGAGGGAACTTCTAGGGGTTTTACTGACAATCCTCAAGAAGTTGCAGCTTTTAGGCGCAAGTATGCGAGGAAAAATGATGGTTTTTACAGTCCTCATTTGTCTTTGGAAGATGAGTATTTTCATATTCAACCCCGACGGGTTTTTATGAAGGAAGAAGGTTCGGCAACTGATTTTGTAACGGATGTAACGGATGTAACGGATGGAAAAAAGAAGGAAGAACTAAAATGTGGTAATTTTGGTTCTTTGACATCACTAAATACTTTTGTAAATCCTATCAAAGTTTTGATGTGCAGCAATTCGCTGGATTTTACGGGCGCGCCGCTGCATCAGTACGAAATTGCGGTGAAATTGGCGGCTGAGGGTACGATTTTGCCGATCGTATTTTGCACCACAGACGGGCCTCTGCGTCAAGCTTACGAACAGCAGGGAATTGAAGTCATTGTGCGCGACAATCCCCTCGAACACATCTATCAACGCGATACTTACGATGAAGCTATCCGTAGTTTTAGCAAGGAAATTGAAAGTTTAAAAGTAGATGCAGTTTATGCCAATACTTTAGAAAACTTCTTTGTAGTTGATGCGGCCCAGGAAATCGGAATTCCGACGGTGTGGAACGTACACGAAAGCGAACCTTGGCAAACTTATTTTAACAGGTTTGGTTCAGAGATTGCGGCGAGAGCTTTGGAATGTTTTCGCTTTCCTTACAAGGTGATTTTTGTGGCGGATGCAACGCGGGACAGATATTTACCTCTCAACAGCCACTACAATTTTACAGTGATTCATAACGGCTTAGATTTGAGCCAACTAGAAAATTCGGAGAATTTTGAATTGGCTAGAAAAAGCTTAGGTGTTGCAGCGGAAGATGTGGTAATTTTGCTGCTGGGGACAGTGTGCGAACGCAAAGGCCAGCAGGATTTAGTTAAGGCACTTTCGCTTTTGCCTGAAAAATGGCACAATAAAATCAGGTGTTTCATTGTGGGCGATCGCCCGAGTATTTACAGTAATAAATTAGCCGAGTTGGTGGGGGAATTGCCTGAAGAGTTGCGGCGAAGGGTGACAGTAGTTCCCGAAACCGGGAAACCAGGAAAATATTACAAAGCGGCGGATATTTTTGTTTGCACTTCTAGGATAGAAAGTTTTCCGAGAGTGATTTTGGAGGCGATGGCTTGCGACTTGCCAATTATTACAACACCTGTTTTTGGAATTAGAGAACAAGTGCGATCGGGAATTAACGGTTTGTTTTATACGCCGGATCGCCCGGAGGAATTAGTTGCAGCTTTGATTAGTTTATTGGAGGATAAATCATTGCGCCAGCAGTTAGCTGGAAATGCTAAATATGTCTTGGATTCACTCAATACTTTTGAGGAGATGACTCAAGCTTATGCAGAGATTTTCTGCGAAGCATATTTCAGTAGTCATTAGTCATTAGTCATTAGTCATTAGTCATTAGTCATTAGTCAGTAGTCAGTAGTCATTAGTCATTAGTCAT
>NZ_JAUBTN010000098.1:0-14277 GCF_036705055.1 Microcoleus sp. CZ3-B2
GCCATTTTTTCAGAAGGGTATGAGAGCTATGTCCTTGATTGAGTCTATGTTTTAACGGGGTTGTCACCCCGTCAGGAAACAAACTTAATATTTTTACACCAGTGCCGAAACCGAAAAAAAATGCCGCGCCGCCCGGTATTACGGGCGTGCGCGACAATTTCATAACTAAGATTACAGCCCTAAATTGATTAAGGCTAAAGAAACCGGGTTTTTTACCAAATCAGTAAGCGAGTGGGAAAAATTGTCGAAAAAACCCGGTTTCTAACCACCCGCGAGTAAGTCCTGTATTAATCCTCGTCCTCATCAAAATCGAAACCAATATCATCATCCTCATCGTCAGCCAAAACTTCTAACGAACCATCATCACTTGAGCCGACAAAATCATCCTCATCAACCTCAATTTCCTCAAACTCCTCATCAGGCTCAAGGTCAGAAACTACCGCAGTATCGAAACTGCTTTCGATCGTATATTTGCGGCGGGCAGTACGGTCATCAAGTACCACATCCTCCTGCAAATCTTGGAAATCGTCATCAAACACGGCACCTTCAAAACCCGCATCCTGAACGCTGGCATCTTCGTAAGCATTGAAACCAGTACCGGCGGGAATCAAGCGGCCGATGATCACGTTTTCCTTCAGGCCTCGGAGCCAGTCGGACTTGCCTTCGATCGCCGCTTCGGTCAGCACCCTGGTGGTTTCTTGGAAAGAAGCCGCAGAAATAAAACTGTCAGTATTGAGCGAAGCCTTAGTAATTCCCAGCAGCACCGGAGTGTAATCTGCCGGAGCCCCGCCGGTAATCGACATTGCCTCGTTCACCTGCTCTACCTGCCGCAGCTCTACCAGCTCCCCCGGTAGCATCGTAGTGTCGCCGCCGTCTTCTACGCGGACTTTGTTGGTCATCTGCCGCACAATTACCTCAATGTGCTTGTCAGAAATATCTACTCCTTGGGATTGATAGACAGATTGCACCTCGTTTACCAAGAGGGTTTGCACCTGCTGGAAACTTTCCAAAGCTGCTTCAAAGGTGGACTGGCGCTCCTTGAGAGCTTGGAAGAAAACCTCGAGAATTTCGTGGGGGTTGGCGGGCCCGTCAGTCAGAGCTTCCGCCACACCTACTCGCTGTCCGTCGGAGACGATCGGATTCTGCCCCGGTAGCAAAGGATATGCTTCGATGCGGCCGTCATCTTCAACTACAGCCAGTTCGACCATATCTTCCTCCGTGGATACGCGGGCAGTCCCCGGGCGATGGGCCAAAATGCAGGCTTCCTTCGGCTTGCGCCCTTCCAGGAGTTCTTCAATCCGGGGCAAACCCTGGATGATGTCGCCTGTTTTCGCCCGCTCGAACACCAGGATGACCAAATTGTCGCCCCGCTGCACCAAGTCACCGTCATCGACGTGGAGGACTGCACCGGCCGAAACCCGGTAAGGACGAGCTATTCTGAGCACCATTTTGGCAGGTTCCGAGCCGTTCGAGGGTACCACCTTGACCACTTGGCCGGATTCTTCCAAAAACGTGCCGGGGGCGATTTCCGTACCGGCTACTAGCAGTTGACCGGGACTGAAATCTGGGGCGACGGGGAGGTCGATCGAAATCGAGTCGGCTTCCCGCATGACCAAGAGGCGGCGCACCGGCTCGTTTTGTCCTTCGCGGATGCCCCGAACCGTCCCTGCTTCTTTGCAGAGAATTTCGGTGCGGGCTACTACTGCGCCCGGAGCGATCGACTGTCCGTCTTCCACCAACAGCCGCGTCTGAGTGCTTCCCTGGGTGGGGTCTGCCGACACGTCGCGCCGAACCACGAGGGATTCTAAAATCACTAACTGCAGGCGGAAGGTCTTGGAAACCGGCGGTGCTTCGTCGCCTTCGACCGCCAATTCTTGGGAGAGGGCGGTGGAGTCGGAGGCGCTTGAGTTAAAGTCATAATCGTTGTCCGACAAGGCGGTATCATCTTCTGGGTCTGGCAAAAGTTCGATATCTGCCGCCAGTTGCGGAGCTCCTGAACCGATTTCTAGGATGAGCTGAGTCCGCAGGAGTTCGAGTCCTTCTACTGATTTGACGCGCTCTCCGTCCTTGTAGGGGAGGCGCTGGACTGCTTTGAGGGCGATCGACTCGTTGAGCGCCGTCTGGGAAGGCACCGGCGGCTTGTCGGGAACAGGAAACTCTACGACGGGCCGCAGCAGCAATGCTGGGCCTTCGGGTGTTTCGATGTATTCGGCATAGGCGAGTTCTTCAGCAACCAAGCCGGGGAAGATTTCTTGACCCGCGTTGACAATTTGACCTTCGGTTGCCGAAAGTGGGGGGCGGTCAACGACGTGCAGGGTTCCAGGTTTGATGACAATTTCCCGCAAAATGTCATTTTTTTGCGTCACTTCTACAGCACCGCTGGTTTGGCAGAAGATATCTTTGACTACTTCAGTGCCGGCTTCGACGTACTGGCCGTCTTCGACTAGCAACAGAGAGATGTCTTTGTTGACTTCGTGGCATTCTTCCGGTATCCACAGCAGGGTGCCGCCCTTGATGACTTCGAGTCCTTGTTTGGCTTTGCCGCGTTTTTGAACTTCGACTCCCGCGTATTTGACAATGCCTCCGGTGGCGGTGCGGTAGGTGTCGTCGAGCAGTTCGGCTACGACTTCGCCGTTGATGACTTTGCTTCCGGGAGTTGTTTTGAGCGAGAACCGCTGGTTGGAAGTTGTTTCGATCGTGTAATATTCTCGGCCGCCGGTGCTTTCGGCTCGGACGACGGCTTGGTCGAGCAATACTTGGGCGGTGATGATTTCAATTTCTCGCTCGTCGGCGATGCGGACTACGCCCCCGTGTTCGGAGACGAGTTTGGTTTCGGCGATGACGCTGTTTTCGGGAATTCGGGAGCCGTTTTTGACTGCCGGTTCCGCGCCGGGAGGGAGGTTGTAGACTTCTCCAGAAAGTATCCAAATCAGTCCGCCCCGGCTGGCGGTGCGGGTGGTGTTACCTTGGCGGTCGGTTTTTTCTTCGGGTACGATGTCGGCAAATTTGGCTTCGCCGGCTAAGTCTGAGGCTACGTCTGTGGTGACTTTTTCGGTGGTTTTGCGGGCTGCGCGTCCGACGATCGGCACTTGGGCTAATATTTGACCTTGGATGGCGCGCTGTCCGTCTTTGACCATGAGCGTGGAACCTTGGGCGATCGCCAGTTCAATCTTTAGTTTCTGATTTTTGGCTCCCGATTTGCCTTCCTCGAAGCCGTCGCCCTCGAATACGAGCTTGCCGCCGTTTTCGGCGATCAGGGCTTCTTCTCCGTGAGAAGTGCGGAAGGAACGGGTTCGCAAGTTTTTAAACTTTGCCACGCCGGGAAATGGTGCCCGTTCTTGTTTGGCGACTTCTCCAGTGAACACGCCTCCGGTGTGGAAAGTACGCATGGTGAGCTGGGTTCCGGGTTCGCCGATCGACTGGGCGGCAATAATCCCGATCGCTTCTCCCATGTCTACCATTTTCAGGTGGGCGAGGCTCCAGCCGTAGCAGCACTGACAGACGGAACGGGTGGCTTCGCAGGTTAGGGGCGATCGCAAATACACCTCGCCAACTCCTGAAGCCCCTACCGCCTCTGCCAGCTCCTCACTAATTGGCTGGTTGCGGACTGCCAGGATGTTGCCAAACCTTACGATTTCTTTGGTTTTGGGGTGCACCACGTCTTTTGCAAACACGCGGCCCAGCAGCCTGTCTTTCAGGGGTATCAGCACCGTAGCTCCGTCGGTCATCGGCCGGACTCGAATCCCGCGTTGGGTGCCACAATCTACTTCCCGGACGATTACGTCTTGGGACACGTCTACCAGGCGGCGCGTCAGGTAGCCGGAGTCGGCGGTGCGGAGGGCCGTATCGACCAGTCCTTTGCGCGCTCCGTAGGAAGAAATAATGTATTCCGTGACAGTGAGGCCTTCTCGGAAGTTGGTTTTAATTGGCAAGTCGATGATTTCTCCCTGGGGGTCTGCCATCAATCCGCGCATTCCGACAAGCTGCCGCACTTGGGAGATATTTCCCCGGGCACCGGAGAAGGCCATCATGTAGACCGAGTTGAGGGGATCCGTGGCTCGGAAGTTTTTGACTACTTCGTCTTTGAGGTCTTCTGAGGTGCTGTTCCAAGTGTCGATTACTTTTTGGAAGCGTTCGACTTCGGTGATTTCGCCTCTGGTGTACCGCTGTTCGGTGATGCGGATTTCTTCTTCGGCTGCATCCAGCAGTTGTCGTTTGATTGGTGGTACTTGCAAGTCGTCTACGCTGATGGAAACTCCGGCGCGCGTAGCAAAGCGAAAACCCAAGTCCTTGAGTTTGTCTGCCATTTGCGCGGTGCGGGCAGTTCCGTATTCCATGAACGACCAAGAGATTAATTTTTTGAGCTGACCTTTGTCAACAACTCGGTTGCGAAAAACAATTTCTTTATTTTCTTTGTATTCAGTCATTTGTTTGCTGTTAGTAATTTACTCGTCAGTCATCAGTTTAGAAACCGGGTTTCTGAGAATATTTCTCCTCACCAAGCCCAACCTGTAGAAACCCGGTTTCTCGCTCCTGGCGCATCACTCATCGGTCATCAGTTCAGAAACCGGGTTTCTGAGAATATTTTTGGTCACATAACCCAACCCTTAGAAACCTCGTTTCTCGCTTCTGGGACATGGGTCATCGGTCGTGGGAGTGAAACCGGGTTTGGTGAGAATATTTTTGGTCACATAACCCAACCCTTAGAAACCTAGTTTCTCGCTCCTAGACTGACCGATCGCCTATTACCCGCTGTTATTTCCCAATTTTCCAATTCCTAATTATTAATGACCGATTCGATCGTTTGGTGATAGATAATTCGACCGGGAGTAGTGCGAATAAACTGATTGAGCAAGTTGCCTTCTTTGTCTTCTCGAATCCGGCGAAACTTGAATTCTTTCGTCACCGTACCGTCGGTCGATCGTTCTAGTTTCAGCGGTTCTCCTTCTGGTTCTATATTTTCTATCCGGCCTTGAAATCTCACCCACACGTAGGAATGCAAGTCAACAACTCCTTGTTCGTAGGCTACAACCGCATCGGTGAGGTTAGAGAAATAGTGACCTGCTCCTTTTTGAGCGTCGCGATTTTCCGCTGTCAAGTAATAGCAACCGAGCACCATATCTTGCGAAGGAGTGACAATCGGTCTTCCGGTTGCGGGCGACATAATGTTATTAGAAGCCAGCATCAGCAAGCGGGCTTCCGCCTGAGATTCCAGAGACAAGGGCACGTGCACGGCCATTTGGTCGCCGTCAAAGTCAGCGTTAAAAGCCGGACAAACTAGCGGGTGAAGCTGAATCGCCCTCCCGTCTACCAAAATGGGCTCGAAGGCTTGAATTCCCAAACGGTGCAGGGTGGGGGCCCGGTTCAGCATGACTGGGTGTCCTTCAATCACTTCTTGAAGCACCTCCCAGATGCTTGGGTCGCTGCGCTGAATCAATTTTTTGGCAGCTTTGATGTTATTGACCAATCCTTGGCGGATGAGGCGGTGGATGACGAAGGGCTGGAAAAGTTCGATCGCCATTTCCCTCGGTAAACCGCACTGATGAATTTTCAGTTTCGGCCCCACCACAATCACCGAACGTCCAGAATAGTCAACCCGTTTCCCGAGCAAGTTTTGCCGGAAGCGGCCTTGTTTCCCTTCAATAATGTCCGACAGAGATTTCAGCGGGCGGTTGTTTGCGCCCACGACAGTCCGGCCGCGGCGGCCGTTGTCAATCAGCGCATCCACAGCTTCTTGCAGCATCCGTTTTTCGTTGCGGATGATAATTTCCGGCGCTAGGATTTCTTGCAGTCTCGCCAAGCGGTTGTTACGGTTAATTACTCTCCGATAAAGATCGTTGAGGTCGCTCGTTGCAAAACGCCCGCCGTCTAGCTGTACCATCGGCCGCAAGTCTGGGGGAATCACCGGAATCACCGACAGCACCATCCAATCGGGATGAGAACCCGTAGCGATAAAGTTGTCAATTACCCGCAAACGTTTGATTAACTTCGCTCGTTTTTGACCTTTAGCATTAGCAATATCTTCGCGCAGCTTTTCCGCTTCGCTTTCTAGCGGAATATTTTGCAGCAAAACTTGCAAAGCTTCAGCACCGATTCCTACTTCTACGCCGGTCAGCGTGGAATCTTCGCTGTAAAGTTCATCTTCTATTTCCAGCCAAGCATCTTCTGTGAGCAATTGCTTGTATTGCAGCTTTTCAGCATTGCCAGCATTCAACACAACATAGGCATTGAAATAGACAATTTGTTCGACATCTCGCAGCGGCATATCTAACAGAATCGCCATGTAACTGGGGATACCTTTGAGATACCAAACGTGAGCGACTGGAGCTGCTAATTTGATAAATCCCATGCGGTGGCGACGGACGCGAGATTCGGTTACTTCAACACCGCATCTCTCGCAAACAATGCCTCTATGACGAACTCTCTTGTACTTGCCACAATGACATTCCCAATCTTTTGCAGGCCCAAAAATTCGCTCACAAAACAACCCGTCCATTTCGGGCTTTAATGTTCTGTAATTTATGGTTTCTGGTTTTATGACTTCGCCAGTTAGCTGACCGTTGGGTAAAGTTCTCTCTCCCCATTGTCGAATTCTTTCAGGTGAAGCTAACCCAATCTTTACATAATCAAATCGTTGTTCTATCTTAGCCATTCTTGACTCCAATCGATGATTTACTTGAAATTATTTGCTGTAATTTATCTGTTTTGATTGATTGTTTGGCGATTAAATCAATGTCATACTCCTTGATATGTGGCATTAGTTTTAATGTCATAAATGACACTTTTTGACACTCCAAATTCGCGCAAAATCTTAGCAAGAGATTCTCCAGCTTTAATGCGTTCTCGCACATCCTGTGCTCGATCAAAAGTCAGTTTGCGATCGAGATATCCACCCATGGGAGGAATCGGAATCTCTTCGCCTTCTTCCTTCCATGTCAGGTGATACTTAATATTGTGTATAGTTATCGGATTTACGCTGTATGCTTCAGCTAGATCCTTCATTCTCTCTCCTGCTGCTAGTTTTTGCCGGATTTCTCGCACCTTTTCCCAGTCTAATTTTGCATTGGAAAGGGGATGACTTTTTCCTTGGGTGCGTCCTTTTTTTGAAGCATCTAAGGCATTTTGGGAACGAGTACCAGCCCAGAGGTGTTCTGGATTTATACAACTGGGAGTATCGCAGGTATGACAAGCATCCATATATGTGGGAACTTCATATCCTAATTTCTCTGCTAAAACAGCACGAGTCACTGATTTCAAATTCCCATTTTTCCAGTATCTGCCATAGCCTGAACAATATTTTCCGCCTTGAAAAATTATGCAGCCGTTGTCTTGAATTTCTCCTAAAAAATGTGGAGAAACTGTGGTGAAGTTATCGGGAATATTTGTCTGAACGATCTTAGTAATAGTTTCATGTTGTACCCCATACTCTTTTGCTAGGTGGTTCTTGACTTTTTCCGATAAATATTTAGTCTGAATTTCTCGCAGTTGTACGATCGACAAGTTATCAATTCCCGGAATACTTTTGCGTCTGGGAGTTTTGCGTTAGCGCAGCCCTCGAAGAGGATCGCGCCCCATCATCTGTCCCGTGTTCTCAGCGGCAGACCCCGCTACGAGATGTTCCGGGTTGATGCAGCCTGGATTGTCGCAGGTGTGGCAAGCAAAATAACTGGAATCTAGGAATCCTGCTATTTTTGATTCGAGGACTAATCGGTGGACTAATACCGTTTTGCCCGACATCCACTTACGCCCGTAACCATTGCCAAACTTACTACTTTACCAGTTAATACAGCCTGTCTCCCGATCGAATTCTCCTTCAATTCCGGGGATAACTGTTAAAATAATCATGTCAGCGCATCTCCTTGTTAGAGCGTTGATTCGCCTCAGTAGTGGTACGAACACTGCTGAGGCATTTTTATTCGAGATTGTCGATTTTAAATTTTAGATTAAATATTACTAAAAAATCTAAAATTTAAAATCGAAAAATCTCAAATCCCTAATCTTCGTCTTCGTCGCGAGAAAGCGATTCGTAAGTAGGCCTGGAGGGCGATCGCCGCCCGCCAGCATCCGCCATCAAATCCACCTCAACGTGCTCGCTGCCGTCGTCGTTCGTATTCACTTTGTGCACGGCAATGTCCAAACACAAAGACTGCAACTCCCGCATCAACACTTTGAACGATTCCGGCGTACCGGGGCGCGGGATGGATTTACCCTTGACGATCGCGTTTAAAGCCTCGTTTCTGCCCTGCATATCGTCCGACTTGACTGTCAGCAACTCCTGCAAGGTGTAAGCGCAGCCGAAGGCCTCCAAGGCCCAGACTTCCATTTCCCCGAACCGCTGTCCGCCCTGCTGCGCTTTGCCGCCCAAAGGCTGCTGCGTCACCAAGGAGTAAGGCCCTGTGCTGCGGGCGTGGATTTTGTCGTCTACCAAGTGGACGAGTTTGAGCATATAGGCGATGCCGACTGTGACTGGGCGATCGAACGCTTCCCCAGTTCTGCCGTCATAAACTATAGTCTTGCCTGGGTGTTTGTCGTTAAACACCCAAGGCTTGCCAGTTTTTTCCCGCGCTTCCTCCAACTTGCCGTGAACGGTTTCCCGCGACTTTTCAGCGCCGTGCATTTCGTCAAACGGCACCATCTTGAACCGCATCGACAGATTTTCGCCCGCCCAGCCTAGCAAGCACTCGAAAATTTGACCGACGTTCATCCGCGACGGTACGCCCAAGGGGTTGAGCACGATGTCAATCGGAGTGCCATCGGGCAAGTAGGGCATATCTTCCTTCGGCAGAATCCGGGAGACGATGCCTTTGTTGCCGTGGCGGCCGGCCATTTTATCGCCGACTTGAATTTTTCGCTTTTGGGCGACGTAGACGCGGACGACCATGTTAGCGCCCGGGGGCAGTTCGTCGCCTTGTTCGCGGGTAAAAACGCGCACATCTACGACGCGGCCTTTTTCTCCGTTGGGAACGCGCAGCGAGTTGTCGCGCACGTCGCGAGCTTTTTCACCGAAGATTGCTCTGAGCAGTTTTTCTTCGGGGGGTTGGTCGGATTCGCCTTTGGGGGTGACTTTGCCGACTAGGATGTCGCCAGATTCTACCCAAGCGCCTTTGCGGATGATGCCTCCTTCGTCTAGCTGGCGGAGGGCGTCTTCGCCGACGTTGGGAATTTCGCGGGTGATTTCTTCGGGGCCTAGTTTGGTTTGGCGGGCTTCGATTTCGTATTTCTCGATGTGGATGCTGGTGTATACGTCTTCGTAGACCAATCGCTCGCTGATGAGCATTGCGTCTTCGTAGTTGTATCCTTCCCAAGGCATATAGGCTACGAGGATGTTCTGACCGAGGGCGAGTTCTGCGCCTTCGGTGGAGGAACCGTCGGCGAGGACTTGACCTGCTACGACACGATCGCCCTCATAGATGAGGGGGCGCTGGTTCAAGCAGGTATCTTGGTTAGATCGCTGGTATTTTTGCAGTTCGTGTTCGATGCAGCCAGCGTATTTTTGCTTCCAAACCGAAGGCTGTCTGACTTTGAGTTCGTCGTACTCGCGAATCAGGAAATGTTCTTCGCTGGAATTAGACTCGGCATCTGCAGCCAGGGGCTTGACAATAATCCGGGTCGCATCGATGTAAATGACTTCGCCGTCAATCCGGGAAACTACCACCATCCCGGAATCTCGGGCGGCCTGAGCTTCGAGACCAGTACCGACGAGGGGGCGTTCGGGTTTGAGCAGCGGCACGGCTTGCCGCTGCATATTCGACCCCATCAGAGCGCGGTTGGCGTCGTCGTGTTCCAAGAACGGGATCAGGGAGGTGGCGACGGAGACGATTTGTACGGGTGAAATCGCCATGTAGTCCACCTGCATCGGGGTGGTGGTGGTGAATTCTTGGCGGTAGCGGACGGCTACGGTTTCGCCCAAGAGGTTGTTGTTTTCGTCGAGGCTGATGTCTCCGGGGGCGACGCGCAAGTCGTCTTCTTCATCGGCTGTCATGTAGATGGGGGCTTTGTCCCGCAGCACCTGTCCTTTTTCTACTGGGTAGAATGGTGTTTCGATGAAGCCGTAGGGGTTGACGCGGGCGTGGGTTGCTAGGGAACCGATCAGTCCGGCGTTGGGGCCTTCTGGTGTTTCGATCGGGCAAATCCGGCCGTAGTGGGACGGGTGAATGTCCCGCACTGCGAAACCTGCGCGTTCGCGGGTCAGACCTCCCGGGCCGAGGGCGGAAAGCCGGCGTTTGTGGGTCAGTTCTGCGAGGGGATTGGTTTGATCCATGAACTGGGATAGCTGCGAGGAACCGAAAAATTCCTTGATTGCTGCTACCAGGGGTTTGGGGTTGACTAGGGAGGCGGGGGTGAGGGAGTCTGCGTCGGAGACTGTCATGCGTTCGCGGATGATCCGTTCTAGGCGGTTGAGTCCGACTCTGACTTGGTTTTGCAGCAGTTCGCCGACGCTGCGGACGCGACGGTTTCCTAAGTGGTCGATGTCATCCGTCGAGCCGATGTCGAATTCGAGGTTGATCAAATAGTCGATCGCCGTCAAGATATCTTGGGATGTCAGCACCCGCACGGTGTCGGGGACTGTCAACCGCAGTTTTTTGTTGAGTTTGTAGCGGCCGACTTTGCCTAAATCGTAGCGTTTGGGGTCGAAAAAGCGGGAATTGAGGAGCTGTTCTCCTCCCGCTACGGTGGGGGGTTCGCCCGGTCGCAGTTTGCGGTAGAGCTCCATTAGAGCTTCTTCTTCGCCGAACTGTCCTTCTTTTTCGATGGTTTTTTGGAAGTATTCGGGGTGGCGCAAACTGTCGTAGATTTCCCCGTCTGTGAGTCCTAGGGCTTTGAGGAGGACTTGGGCCGATAGTTTGCGGGTTTTGTCGATTCTGACCCAAACTAAGTCGTTTTTGTCGGTCTCGAATTTCAGCCACGCGCCGCGGTTGGGGATGAGACTGGCGTTGTAGGTGCGGCGGCCGTTTTTGTCGGTTTCCGATTTGTAGTATACGCCGGGGGAACGGACGATTTGGTTGACGATTACTCGTTCCGCACCGTTGATGATGAAGGTTCCCCGTTCTGTCATCAATGGCAAGTCGCCGATGAAGACTTCTTGTTCTTTAATTTCGCCTGTTTCTTTGTTGATCAGGCGGGTTGGTACGTACATTTGTACCGAGTAGGTGCTGTCCCGGCGCTTGGCTTCGTCCACGTCGTATTTCGGGCGCTTGAGTTTGAAGTCTTTGCCCATGAAGTGGAGTTCTAGTTTGCCGGTGTAGTCTGAGATCGGGGAAAAGCTATCGAGTTCTTCGATCAGTCCGGCTTCTAGGAACCAGCGAAAACTTGCCCGCTGGATTTCGATCAGGTCGGGCAAGGTGAAGGCGAATTCTGCGTAATCTTTAGTGATCATGGGTGTCCTTTTTTCCGCTGTGGCTCTAGCTTTTTACATTGCGCCAAGGCTTGGCGTTTTTACTTTGTTGTGTTTTTTTGATGGATTGTGTGAGAGAATGTATATGATATTTTCGATCGCGATCGGACTGTTGCAACGGTTATTTTTGCGGGTTGCTCGCATTATCTTTCTGCGGATTTGCGCTTGATTGAGATGTTTTTAGAACCGATGTTCGGCTGTTTTAGGGTAAATTTCCCATACATTTGACTCCTCAAATTGACTCTAAAGCTATTGCCAAATTGCTGAGGTTCTAAGTTTATTCCGATCTGTTGTAAGTTTTACTGTGTAAGGAAAGAGTTTTTGCTGGAAGTTTTGGCGAGCGTTGGGACGGCGTGTTGGCCCGATTGCTTGCAGTTCGCCGGCTGCTGCGATCGCGGGGATAGTCAGCCAAAGCTCGATCGGCTGGTTCTATTATTATAGGACGCAAATTCGATCGCGTGCCGCCAACGTCAAAGGAATTGATCGAGGCTGAATCCGGTTTTTAGGGCAAACAAAATATAGATGAGATTACCCCTTACCCCGAAGGCTTGCCTCTAAATCGATTAGTTTTCCTCGTTTCCTTGCTCTATAGCGAGTGAAAGGCCGAATAGCTGACAGGCATTTTCGGTTGTCTGCCGCGACAAAGTTAAAAGAGAAACTCCTCTCAATTTCGCAACTTGCTCGGCTACGTAGTATACGTAAGCTGGTTCGTTGCGTTTTCCCCGCTGGGGTGCGGGGGCGAGAAAAGGGCAATCCGTCTCAACTAAGATGCGATCGCTATTTACCATACAAGCTGATTCTTGTATTTGCAAGGCTTTTTTAAAGGTTACTGTACCGCTAAAACTGATGTAGAAACCCAAGTCTAAAAACCACTGGGTTTCTTCGGGCGTACCTCCCCAGCAGTGCATCACTCCCCGCACCGGGCCGCGTTTTTCCCAAAAGTTCCGCAGCATTTCGGCCATTGGGGCGGCAGCGTCGCGACAGTGGATAATGACTGGTTTGTCAAGTTCCCTGGCGATTTCAAGCTGTGCCTCAAACACTTTAAACTGGTGTTCGCGATCGTCAGCTTTAAAAAAGTCGAGTCCGGTTTCGCCGATCGCCACTACCCTAGAGTCAGAACTTGCCTTGAAGCGAATCTGATTCGCAGTTTCGTCTTTCCACTTGGCGGCATCTAGGGGGTGAAGCCCCACCGCAAACGAGACTTCTGGAAATTGATCGGCGATTGCTTGAATTGAGGCAAACTCTGCAGGCTCCACACAAGAATGAACTAGCCGAACCACACCAGCTTCGCGCCAGCGTTGTCGAATAGTTTCTAATTCAGACTTGTAAGTCTCAAAGTTGATATGAACGTGAGTGTCAATGAGCTGCATGGGGGAAGCAGATTAGATTTGATACCAGAGCATCCGAGTTGTTGACGGGAGAGTTGGGATGGGGAGAGTGGGAGATGGGGAGAGTGGGAGATGGGGAGAGTTGGGATGGGGAGAGTGGGAGAGTGGGAGAGTGGGAGAGTGGAAGAGTGGGAGAGGAAGTGGGAAAAATTCTCTTTCTTCCCTCTTCCCTCGGACCTCTTCCCTTTTCCTTCTTCCGACGGACTTACATCCGTTACATCCGTTACATCCCGTACATTGCTCGTTGCCGAACTTCCTTCTTCCTTCTTCCTTCTGTCTTAGGATGCTGCTTGTGTTTCGTGCGGCTTTAGGGTTCTTGCCAAGCGGGACTTTTTGCGAGCGCCGTTGTTGCGGTGGAGTACGCCTTTTTTGACAGCTTTGTCAATTTTGCTGTAGGCCTCAGACATCCGCTGCTGAACTTCTTGCATTAATTCAGGACTCGGAGTTGCGGCGTACTTTTCGACGGCTACAAAATACTTCTTCATCAAAGTTTTGACGGCTGACTTGTAAGACTTGTTGTACAAGCGGTTGCGCTCGGCGATTTTGATTCGTTTGACTGAGGACTTAATATTTGCCATAGTTCAGTTGCTGGAAGTAGGTATTCATTGATACATCCCCGTCTGGACATTTTCTCCAGACACGGGAATTTTGCGACAAGCTTTTCGGGAGCGAGCCACAAAAAGCTTGATTTTTAAAGGCTGAGTCTGTCGATTTGAGGTTGAAAATTTTAGATTTAGTCCGCAGGTGAACCTGGGATCTCGAACCAAAGTCTAAAATTTTGAGTTCTCCACGACTCACGACTAGGCGAGTGTCGGGGGCTTCCGTTTTTGGGCGGTTCGGACAGCCACTACCGCTAGCTCAGATCGAGATGAGTCTGTGGGTACTTTCGGGCGACGCAATAATTTTTTATTGACTCATTTAACTGCCAATTTTTTATCCCTGACGATACCCAAAGGTATGATACAGGTGTTACAGAGGCTAGTTGCGGGCGATCGACCGTCACGAGTTAAAGTCACGGTTTCTGACACGCAATTTTCAATTATACAATAATTTGGCGTTTTTCTATAAAAAAACTATCGGGTGTTGGAAAAACTAATATAGCATCTATTCTGCTTAAAATCCCATTCCCGGAAAAATCAAAATTAAACTATAGCCTTTCTGTGCTCTGGTATGAGGTACTATGCGCCATAGGCCTCCGTGGATATAGGTTTCCGTGGGCATAGGGCATAAGGCATACCTCACCACGCTTGAGAAAGGCTATATAGAGTAAATCTTCAGAAACCGGGTTTCTCTCTATATTTCTCGTCACCCAACCAAAAACTCCAAGAATACCCGGTTTCTCGCCCGCGTAAATCTCAGAAACCAGTTTCTCTCTATATTTCTCGTCACCCAACCCAAAAACTCAAAGATGTCCAATGGGGAAGAAACTGTAACTAAATTCTTAGACATCTATTGACATCCTTCCCGGATTGGGCAAGAATAATGGTGTAGTCT